>JAIQGK010000019.1 GCA_020072645.1 Terriglobia bacterium | reverse complement strand
TCCCTCTCACGCTTGCCTAAACGCATGAGATTAAGAGCACCCAGCATTTTGTCTACTATTTGCATAGTCTTCCCCTTAAATCACTGTGAGCCTTACGCCTTTTTTCTTTTTGTAATTGTAGATGGCATACCGTTCAGCATCCATTAAATGGTTTTTGAAGTCAACTGGTTCATCCAGGATGCGACCGTGCCTGTCCTGTCTCCAGCTGTAGGCTCTTTTCTCCTTTATCAAGTTGCCCCAGTGGGTGGTTGACGCAAGTCCTGGGGGACAAACGCCCTCACGCTGGAGGCCTGTTACAAAACTCTAGTGCTCTTCACTCACAGCCATGCCCAGATAAACGAGCGTGAGCATGACGAAGATGAATGTCTGAACGAGCGATACGAACAAGTGCAGGCCCAGAAATACGACCGGAACCAGCACAGGGACCAAAGAAAAGAACGCCAAGGTGACCATGTCACCGGCAAACATATTCGCGTAAAGACGGACGGTCAGTGACAGGATGCGGGCAAAGTGGCTCACCACTTCAATCACAAACATGAGCGGCGCCAGCGCCCAAACGGGACCGATGAACTGCTTGATGTAATGATGGCGCTGAACTCGCAGCCCGTGGAAATGGTAATAGACAAAAGTCAGAACCGCGCATCCAAGCGGGACGGTGGGATTAGCCGTGGGCGATTCAAATCCTGGAACCAGTCCCAGCAAATTTCCCAGAAGAATGAAATAGCCGATAGTGACGGCGTAAGGGATATAGCGCTCATAGCCGTGTCCCATCACGCCATGGGCCTGATCGGCAATGAATTCCTCGGTTGCTTCCGCCAAATGCTGCAAGCCTCCGGGCTTTTCCACGGAAAGACTGGCCCGCACCGCCACGAAAAACACCAGCAAAAGCAGGACGACCAAAATTTCCATGGCCACGGGATTGGTAATAGGCGCGTCAGCGTATTTAGGCTGCAAGCCGACCATGTGCAGCAATGAAGCGGCAATCCCACCGAAATAACGATTTAAGAGTTCAGTAAACCAGAGCTGTTCAGGCATTTTCCCGGTACATCACCTTGAAAATTTTAAAAATAAGAACTTGAAAGCTAGCGAGAGGCTTGATCAATTCTGCTGATCACCAGCGCTTCATAAATGCCTTCACCCATTGCAGCCAGAATCGGCAGAATGAGGCCCACAATGAAGCCAATCAGCAGCCTTGGATAACTTTTTAATATAACATAGGCCACCGCGATCAGGAGAGCGTAACGCAAAGGAAAGGGGAAGGCGAAACGAACCTTGCGCGGCTTCGTTTCTCCGACGGCGGTCGCTCTGTTCGACGCAATTATCCGTTCCACAAGCCGCTCAGTGCCGCGATGCAGCCAGACAAAATTGACATAGGCCAGCAGTGATCCAATGGCCAAACCCAAGCTACTCTGCCATGTAAACAGCCGCCCTGCGGCGAGCGTTCCGGCTATGCTGAGCGCGATCGCAACCCGCAGGATCCTCCGGTAAGCGCCGGAAAGACGCTCTTCCATGGCCGGATCAGGCGGCGTTTTATCAATGGGAGCGGAGTCTATTTCCTCTTCAGGAACTGCGTCTTCAGGTGGCGTATTCATGATTCCCTGCTGGACTGGATAATCCCGCGAATCAGTTCCGCAAAACCCGCGATGCAGCCGACAAACAGGCCGGCCAGAGTGATCCAGGTCTTCCCAAGCCAGCGGTCGAGCAGGTGGCCGATGACCAGACCGGCGACAATGGCAGCGGGCAGAACAAAAGCCAGATTGCTGTAGCGGCCAATCTGTCGCCAGATGCTCCCTTCTTTTGGGTCAGTATTTTCCGGTGGCAAATCTGGCATGAGGCAAGTCTAGCAGCCGCGCTGTGGAAACAGAATGGCCCTCACAAGGCATGCATCCTGCCGCGTTGGCTATAATCAAATATTGGGCATTGAACATTGAACCATGGCACAGATTGCTCTCCATCCCTGGCTGCACACTCCTGAAGCGCGCGTTGGCACGTATAACGGCGTGGAGACGGCGCTCAGCTTTGGCGACCCCACGGCAGAGCTGGCGGCATTGCGCACAGGCTGCGGGGTGTTTGCGCTGGCATGGCGCGGCAGGATCAATGTTAGCGGCAAAGACCGTGTGCGCTGGCTGCACAACATGGTCACCAACAATGTGCGCGACCTGCCAGTGAACCGCGGCAATTACAACTTTGTGCTGAACGCGCAGGGCCGCATCCTGGGCGATATGTATATCTACAATCGCGGCGAATCTTTTGCCCTTGAGACGGATGCCAGCCAGGTGCAAACGCTCATCAACGCCATGAAGCGCTTCATCATTATGGATAAGGTTGAAATGGTGGAAGTGGGCGCGGATTCGGTTTCTGTTGGCGTGTGCGGACCAAAAGCGGAATCGGTTCTGGCTGCTGCTGGAATCGCGGCCAGCGATATGCAGCCGCTGGAAGTGCGCGACATCGGGACAGACGACATAGCGGCGACTCTGGTGCGTGGTCCAGAACAAAGGCCGGGTTGGTTTGAGTTCTGGCTTGATCCCAACAAAGCGCAGGAACTGTGGAACCTGCTATTGAAGGCCGGCGCGAAACCCGTAGGCGCAGAAGCGCTGGAAAAATGGCGAGTTCTGCAGGGCATTCCGAATTACGGTCAGGACATTCGCGACCGCGATTTGCCCCAGGAGACTGAACAGCCGCAGGCGCTGAACTTCACCAAAGGCTGTTACATTGGCCAGGAGATTGTGGAACGGATACGGTCGCGCGGACAGGTGCATCGGAAATTTACGGGTTTTATATTTGGCGACCGGGTGCCCGCACTGAGGAAATACGAGTCTGAAGGGCGCGCGCTAGCGGAGATCACGAGCATTGCCAAGGTACACACAGCGGCAGGTCCAAAGAATATTGGGCTGGGCTATGTGCGGCGCGAAGCAATTGCAGCAGGGCCAAAAATTGCATTAGACGGCGTTGAAGCCACAGCAGTGGACTTGCCGTTTGAAATCTAATAACTTTGAAGTCTGAAAAATGAGGAATGAATGGCTGAGAAAAAGGCAGAGTTTGTAGTAACAGATCGCCGCAGGTTTGGGACGGAAGGCGAACCGCGGCCCGAGGCACAAGTAGCGGAAGAGGAAAAGCCAGCGGCAAAGCCCCCCGTAGCCCAAGCGCCGCCTCCGCCCGCGAAACCAACTGTACCGCCCCAAGCTGCACAACCGAGCCAAAGCGCGCAGACGCAGGTACAGCCGGCATCGCCAGGAGCCGAGCAGGAAGAGGAGATGTCGCCGCCACCCACGGCCGAAGAGCAGCATGCGCAGAGCGAGGCGTACAAGGAATCCGGCAAAAAAATAGACGACATGATTGCCGCAGCCGGCAAAGCGCCGCAGAGCGGGCCGCTGGAAATGAATTTTGAGCGCGTGATTGAATCGTTTTACATGAGCGCGCTGATCCAGATGGGCGCGATCCGGCAGGACAACGAGCCGCCCCGCGTGGACATCATCGGCGCGCGGCAGACGATTGATTCGCTGGCGATCCTGCAGGAAAAGACGAAGGGCAATCTTACCGATCGCGAAAAGACGCTCTTGCAAAATGTGCTGTTTGAGCTGCGCATGGCGTTCATTGAAATCACGAATGCGGTTGCAACTTCCGCCACCAAGCCCGGCGCCATGCCGCCGGGAGCGATGCCGCCACTCGACAAAAAATGAAGGCGATTCTAACCGTGCTGGGCAGCGGAACGTCCATGGGCGTTCCCACCATTGGGTGCGACTGCCGCGTGTGCACGTCGGACGATCCGCATGACCGACGACTGCGTCCGTCTGTGCTGGTGGAATACGACGGCCGTACGGTCCTGATTGATACCACGCCCGATTTCCGCGAGCAGGCAATTCGGGAAAAGATCAAGCGGCTTGACGCGGTGCTTTATACGCACGCTCACGCGGACCATATTTTGGGGTTGGATGACATTCGCCCACTCAGCTTCCGGCGTGAAGGAAAAATTCCGCTGTACGCGCATGCTTCCGCCGCAGACAACCTGGAAGACATCTTCCGTTACATTTTTAAATCCGATTACAAATTTGGCGGGATCGCAAAGGTTGAGATGAACCGGTTTAACGGAGTGGTGGAACTGTTTGGCGCCAGCTTTGAGCCAGTGGAGATCGTACATGGAGAAGCAGTAATTCATGGCTTCCGCTTTGGCTCAGCGGCATACCTGACAGACTTCAGCGAAATTCCTGCGCAATCAAAAGAGCGGCTGCGCGGGCTGGACATACTCTTCCTCGACGCGTTGCGTCATCGTCCGCATCCTACGCACTCTACTGTGGAGAACTCATTGAAGCTGGTGGAAGAACTTAAGCCGCAACGCGCTTTCTTTACTCACATCTCCCACGATTTGCCGCATCGCGAAACGAACAAGAACCTGCCGGAACACGTGCGCCTGGCGCATGACGGGCTGAAGCTGGAGTTCCAGATCGCATGAGAATTTTCCGCTCGCTGGAAGAAGTGCCCGCAGATTTTGGACCAACAATCCTGAGCGTAGGAAATTTTGATGGGATCCATTGCGGGCACCTGAGCGTGCTGAAAGAAGTAATGGAGCGCGCCCGCCAGAACCACAGCAAGGCCATGGCGGTGACGTTTGAGCCGCATCCATTCCGCATTCTGCGTCCGGACATGACGCCGCGACTGATTACGCCGCTGGCAAAGAAAGAAGCGCTGCTGGCGCAGACCGGACTGGACGCGCTGCTGGAAATTCCCTTTACCCGCGATTTCTCCATGACCACGCCGGAAGAGTTTGCGCGCGATATTCTTGCCGGCAAATTGCGCGCTAAGGAAGTGCATGAAGGCGATAATTTTCACTTTGGCCATAACGCCGAGGGGAATACCGCAAGCCTGAAAGATCTGGGCAAACAGTTTGGCTTTGACGTGCGCGTCTATCCGGTGATGATGGTGCGCGGGATTCCGGTTTCCAGCAGCCAGATACGCAGACTCCTGGTGGAGGGCAAAGTGAGCATGGCCCGGCGGCTGCTTGGACGTGTTTTTAGCATCACCGGCGCACCGGGACGCGGTCGCGGCTATGGCCACAAATACACCGTCCCGACGATCAACCTGAGCCGCTATGACGATCTGGTACCCTGCGACGGCGTGTATTTCACACGCACCCGCGTGGACAATGAAACATTTAATTCGGTCACCAACGTGGGACTGCGGCCAACGTTTGGCGATGAGTCTTTTGCCATCGAAACCCATTTGCTCGATTTCCATCCGCTGGAGGTTACTGCACAGACGGAGGTAGAAATTTCATTTTTGAAATGGCGAAGGCCAGAGATCAAGTTTCCATCGATTGGAGCGTTGAAGGCGCAGATAGGTGAAGATGTAAGAAGGGCGCAGAGATATTTTGGGTTGGTGGATACTGTTGCTACCCCGAAGCGCAGCGAGGGGCCCCTATCATCGCCAAGACTTTGAATCATCAGACTCATCCTTGAAGATGCGATCAGGATGGCCCTTGCCACATAGCTAGTTCACGATAGGGTTCTCTCGCTCCGCTCGAGATAAAGACAAAAGCTGTTAGAATCCCCACGTCCATGGCTTCCACTACGCTTCCCACAATTTCACAAGCAACGTCGGCACAGAAACGCACGCTGATTGCGGCAGCGCTGGGCTGGGGGCTGGATGGATTCGACGTCCTGCTCTACAGCAACGTGCAAATCCACGTGATGACGGCACTGGGCATCCACTCCAAGGCCGTCGCGGGATTGCCAAACGCGTTCATGCTGCTAGCCTCGGGAATTGGAGGAGTGCTGTTCGGTTTTATTGCCGATAGAATCGGGCGCACCAAAGCACTAATGCTGAGTATCCTGACGTACTCGCTGTGCTCGCTGGGATCGGGGCTCTCGACTTCCATCGTTGTGCTGATTGCTTTCCGCTTTGTGCTTGGGCTGGGCATGGGCGGCGAGTGGAATACCGGTGCAACGCTGGTGGCGGAAACGTGGCCCACACATCTGCGTGCGCGAGCCATCGCCATTGTGCAAAGCGCATGGGCATGGGGACTGGCTGCGGCGGCTGTGGTGGCGTGGGTGGTGCTCGACAAGCTGCATCAGAACTGGCGCTTTGTCTTCTTTGTGGGTGTGCTGCCGGCGCTGGTCACGTTGTGGATCAGGCGAAACGTGCCTGAATCCGAGATGTGGCAGCAGCACAAAGACCAGACAATGGCCAAAGCGCCGTTCTCTGAAATCTTCTCACCGTTGCTGCGAAAAAATACGATCTTCCTTTTGCTGCTGAATATCTTTGGGCTGTTTGCGTGGTGGGGCCTGTTCAGCTGGATGCCGCCTTACTTGACCTTGCCCGTCGAAAAAGGCGGACGAGGCCTGAGCATGATGAACACCACGACCCTGCTGGTCACGCTGAACCTTGTCGGCATGTTTCCTGGGTATCTTTGTTATGGCTGGTTCGCAGACAAGCTGGGCCGTAAGCGGTCTTTGATTCTCTACACGCTCTGTGCGGCTGGGCTGATTCCGCTGTATGCCGCAGCTCGCACGCCGTGGATCATTCTGGTCCTGGGCGCGCTGGTTGGATTTTTTGGCACAGGATTTTTTGCGGGGTCGGGAATCATTGGCAGCGAGCTCTTCCCTACTCGAATTCGCGCCCGCGCGCTGGGATTTACATACAACGGCGCTCGGGCTCTTAGCTGCGTAGCGCCTTATACCATCGGCTGGGTGGGTGACAAGAAAGGTTTGAGCGCGGCGTTTTTGTTATGCGCGATCGCGTTTGTTCTGACTGCAATCATGGCTACACAGTTGCCGGAAACGAGGGGGAAGCAGCTGGAATAGCTTTCTGATATCCCGAGCGAGGGAACGCTATTGACAGAAAAATTCAGAAGGGCGACATATATGACTTGGACCGTAATCGCCCCATCCAAATCTCCCCGGTTGTTTTTATCCTTAAATTCGTCGCGACGATAGGGTTCCCTCGCTTCGCTCGGGACTAAGACAACACATCCGCCGGTTGTGCCGCATTTTTCTTGGGCCGCCGGTTGGCCTGCAAAATTTTCTTCCGCAGCCGCAAAGATTTTGGCGTAACTTCTACAAGTTCATCGTCCGCCACAAACTCAATTGCCTGCTCCAGCGTGAGGTTCTTGAACGGCACCAGACGGATGGCTTCGTCGGCGGTGGAAGCGCGCATGTTAGTCAGCTTTTTTTCGCGGACGGCATTTACGTCGAGGTCGACTTCGCGAGCGTTTTCTCCCACGATCATGCCTTCATACAGCTCAACGCCCGCGCCGACGAACAATACGCCGCGTTCCTGCAGGCTCCAGAGCGCGTAAGCCGTCGAGGGGCCGTTGCGGTCGGAAACCAGCGCGCCGGTCATGCGATGCGGGATTTCTCCCAGCCATTCGGTGTAGCCATCGAAGAGAGAATTCAGGATCACGGTGCCGCGCGTATCGGTAAGCAGCTCTGAGCGCAGGCCGATCATGCCGCGGCTGGGGATGGTGAACTCCAGTCGCACGCGACCTGAGCCGTGATTGTGCATCTTGAGCATCTGGCCTTTGCGCGCGCCAAGCTTTTCAATCACCACACCGATGAAAGCTTCAGGGATATCGACCATCAACTTTTCTTTTGGCTCCATCAGCTTGCCATCAATGCGCTTGGTTACGATTTCCGGCTTGCCCACCGCAAGCTCATAGCCTTCTCGACGCATGGTTTCAATCAGGATGGAAAGCTGGAGTTCGCCACGGCCCAGAACTTTGAATGAGTCGGTGGCGCCGCTATCTTCCACGCGCAGAGAAACGTTGGTGAGCAGCTCTTTTTGCAGGCGATCACGCAGGTTGCGCGACGTGACGTACGTGCCTTCGCGTCCGGAAAAGGGCGATGTGTTCACGGAAAACTGCATGGCGATGGTTGGCTCGTCGATAACGATGTGCGGCAGCGGTGCGGGATTTTCAACTTCAGTAATGGTTTCACCGATTCCGATACCCTCGACGCCGGCGATGGCGACAATGTCGCCCAACTCGGTTTGCTCGATATCGACGCGCTTGAGGCCGCTGAAAGAAAACAGCTTGGTGATCTTCCACTTTTGCAGCGAGCCATCGAGTTTGGCAATGCCGGCTTCCTGGCCATTGCGCAGCGTACCGTTGAAGACGCGGGCAATCGCCAGGCGGCCAAGATAGTCACTGTAATCAAGGTTCGCCACAAGGATCTGTAAGGGGCTGGCAGCGTCACCGGCAGGCGCGGGCGTGTTGGCAAGAATGGCGTCAAACAAGGGCCGCAGATTTTCACCAGGAACATCAATGCTGGTGGAGGCCGTTCCGGCTTTTGCGTTGGTATAGAGCACGGGAAAATCGAGTTGGTCTTCGCGCGCGTCTAAATCAATGAACAGATCGTACAGTTCGTTGAGCACTTCCTGAGCGCGCGCATCAGGACGGTCAATCTTGTTGATCACCACCACGGGCGGCAAGCCGGCTTCCAGGGCTTTGCTGAGCACGTAGCGCGTCTGCGGAAGAGGGCCTTCACTGGCGTCGACGAGCAGCATTACGCCATCTACCATCTTCAGGGCGCGTTCCACTTCTCCGCCAAAGTCGCTGTGGCCAGGCGTATCGACGATATTGATTTTAACGTCGTGATAAATGATGGCCGTGTTCTTGGCCAGAATGGTGATGCCGCGCTCGCGCTCCAGATCGTTGGAGTCCATCACGCGATCGACCACGGCTTCATTGGCGCGAAAAGCGCCGCTTTGACGCAGCATGGCGTCCACCAGCGTGGTTTTTCCGTGGTCAACGTGCGCGATAATTGCGATATTGCGAATCCGGGAGTTCAAATCAGCTTTAACTCTGCTCTCTTAAAGAATGGGGTACTTCTATTCTATCTGGAATTGTGCGTTCATGCGGACGGCTGGCGGCACCCAGCAAGAAAAAACGGACGGCGCCGTGGATTAGAAATTGGGCCGTCCGCATCCGTCTTTTAGCGCAAACAAATCTTAGTGTGTAAGAGGCCGATCGATCTTGATGCGGTCGTCCATTCCGACGATGGCGCTTTCATGAATCGGTTTGAAGCCGTCTTTCTGGATCGTGATGTCATAGTTCCCGGCTTCCAACTGGACCTCAAGCGGCGTAGTTTTTTGCAGTGGCGTTCCGTTGATCGTTACTTGCGCGCCCTTGGGCTCAGTTTTGATCTCAATCCGCGCCATACCCGATCCGTTTCCCTTGTTGCCTAAAAGCTTTCCAACTCCGCTGCTGCCAACCAGCTGGATGTTATCCGTGCGGCCCGCCGCCATCAGGCTGGGCGCGTAATTCACAGACTGC
This sequence comes from Terriglobia bacterium, assembly GCA_020072645.1. Lineage (NCBI taxonomy): Bacteria > Pseudomonadati > Acidobacteriota > Terriglobia > Terriglobia bacterium. Next base: position 89,333 of record JAIQGK010000019.1, on the reverse strand, counting down.
CCCGCTACAAGCTTGACGTCCGTTGACGCCTCAAGATAGCCCTGTTTGCGGACCACAATATTTTGCGCTCCGGGCTCGACAAGAAATTCTATCGGGGTAACTTTGCCGGTATCTTTTCCGTTGATCCAGATCTCCGCTCCAGCCGGCTTGCTCGCCACCGTCACAAAACCTTTTACGGCGACCATGCGGACGTCGAGCGGTGTGCGCGCGCCGCCCGTTACCTGAACCGTGCGTGTCTCGGTAGCGTATCCCGGCATGTTGAACGAAACTTTATACGTGCCAGCGGCGAGGCTGGGAATTGTCTGCGGAGCTTTCCATTGCTGTCCTGAACGGCCTTCAATTTCCACGGTTGCGCCCATAGGCATGGATGAGACGATCAACTGTCCTTCACTCGCGGTGGGCGGAGCCACGGGAGCAGCCGGCGCATATCGCGCTTTGCCTGCGCGCGCGGGCGCTGGAGCCGCCGACGCAGTGCGCGGTCTTCCCTGTTCATCCTGCGCTGCTTTTACTTTGTCAATTGCCTGGCCCGCTTTGCCGCTAAATGGCGCAGGCGTGTTTGCCGCCGACGGCGCAGCCGCATCTTCTTCTTCCGCCGGATGCCGCTGGAACAGTAACGCTAAAACTACAATCAGGCAAAGTCCGCCGACCACCGCTGCAACTACCTTCCAGTGGTTCGCCGTGCTCACCGGGCCGCGTGTTGATGTTCTTTCCCCCGGACCAACGTACGTTGTGCCCACCGTTCCCGGCGTCGGCTGTTTAACAACCTGGCTCGCCGAACCCGAAGGCATGGCTCTAAAACTCTGGCTGGCGTTCGGTCCTGGTATTGCCTTAAAGCTCTGGCTCGCGTTGGGGCCCGGCATAGCTTTTATCGCCTGGCTTGCATTCGGCCCAGGGCCATCTTTATACGCAGGCATCGATCCTGTGCTGTTAGCGCGGGAAACCGGCGCGGCTTTGGCGGCTTCTTCCAGCGCGTCAAAGAATTGCTTGCCGCTGGCATATCTTGCAGCCGGATTCTTCGCCAGCGCCTTCAATACCACTCTTGAAATCTCTTCCGGCACGCGCGGATGCGCCATCTGCATCGGGTGCGGATCCACGTCTGTAATGCTGCGGTCCACTTCACCCAGGTGCGGTCCGTGGAACGGGCTGCGCGCCGTATAAAGCTGATAGATCAGCGTGGCCGCGTTAAAAATATTTCCTGCGCGATCCGCCGGCTTGTTCTTTACCTGCTCCGGACAAAGATAAGGCTCGTTCTCCAGCTTCTTCGTTGGAGTCTGCGTCAGCAGGTTTTTATCGCGCAGCAAGCCAAAGTCAAGCAGCTTGAGCGTGCCATCCGGCAAAACCTTAATGTTGTACGGGTTCAGAAAATTGTGGCAAACGCCTTTGCTGTGCGCGTAATCCAGCGCCGCCAAAAGCTGTTTAGCCAGCTGCAGGACTTCGCTCATCTCTGGCTGGCGCTTGGCCATATATTCCTTGAGGTTCTGTCCCTCAACGAACTCAGCCGTCATAAAAACCGTGGTGTCTTTGTAACCGCATGTGTACAGCTTAGCGATGTTGGGATGGTCCAGCGCGCTCGCGGCCTTCGCCTCCGCCAGTATTTTCTGGATCAGGGCGTTAACGTCGTCCAGCCACTCCGGCACCTCAAACTTACGTAGCGCGACGAACCGGTTCTGCTGCGGATTTCTGGCCTGATGCACCACGCCTACGCTTCCCCGTGGCAGTTCCTTGACCAGTTCAAGGCTGGCCTTGCGAGGAGCGGCAGCCGAGCCGTTGCCTGAGCCTGTGCCATTGCCTGGGGCGGCGCCATTGCTTGGGGCGGCGCTATCGCTTGTGGCTGCGGACGTAGCGTTGCCTATGGGTGAATCCGTGGCTGTGCCTGTGGCCGTGGCGGTTCCTGTGGCGGTTTCCGGGTGTTCTTGCATCGTTGGGGTTCCTGTGCAAGTAGCTCTTTGGGAGAGGACAGCCGAATCTTACCCCAAAGGCCCACCGGCAGTGCCCACAAGAACAGTGCCCACCTATTACCAAGGTAATTGTGGGGTGCCAGGGTGGAACGCCGTTGCACATGATTGGACCGGGGATTAGAACCTGGCTCGTAGGCGGTGTGGAGCGAAGCGACAAAAAGAAATGACCCACCGGTTTCCCTGCCAAGACGCTTGCGCGTCGAACCGGTGGATCAATCTTTGTACTTTAGCTGCCAGGTACGGCAGCTACTTACATTAGAAGCAGCTTCTCGGAAAAGGTTGTCTTTATTCTTGTCGCTTCGCTCCAAACCGCTCCAGGGCAACGCTTCGAGCAGAAGCATCTCTGCCCCTGATGCCGGCAGCTCGCCGCGCAAGCCGGGATCGCCGCCCATGAACCTTATCTAAGGGTATTGTCGCTTCGCTCCAAACCGCTCCTGAGCAACGCTTTCGAGCAGAGGTATCTATGCCCCTGATGCAGGCAGCTCGCCGCGCAAGCCGGGCTCGCTGCCCAATGAACCTATGGTCGATCAGTTATTGCCTGAAGGCGGCGGCTTGAGTGAGCGCACAAAAGCTACAAATTCGGGCTTCTTGCGCAGGCCGGCAAATTCATTGTCGCGCAAAGCGCCTTTGATCGGGTAGCCTTCCTCATTGGCCTTGCTCAGGTAAAAACGGCAATGGTCCAGGTCGCCGTGCTGGCCGTACATCTGTGCCATTACATAATGGAAGTGGCCAAGATCGTTGGACCCCACCAGGCGGATGGAAATGGCGGACGCGGACGACTGCCGCTGGAAAATTTCCGGATCGATTTGAATGGCTCGCTGGTATTCGCGGGAGGCGCGGTCAAAGTCCTTTTGCGAGAAGTAAGCGCCGCCCAGGTTGCTGTGGAAGCTGGCGCTGTCATCATTGAGCTTGATGGCTTTTTTGTATTCCTTGATGGCCGACCCGTATTTCCGCAGGTTGTAATAGAGCGCGCCAAGATTGTTATAAGCCTCAGCGTATTCTTTATTTTCTTTGATGGCGTGCTGAAATTCCTTTTTGGCTTCGGAATCACGACGCAACTGCAGCAGGCACATGCCGACCTTGTTGTGCAGGATGGCGCTGTCCGCTGTCTTCATGGCCGCCCGATAGTAGTCAATGGAATCAAGATAGGCTTTTTGCGCGCGATACTGATCACCCTGCTGTTCCAGATCAACCGGATCGGCGTTTTCCGGCGGAGGCGGAACGCGGACCTGCGAAGGCGTGTCTGTGCTGGGAGCTTCCTGTGCCCGTGAGGGCACTGGCAAGACCAATAGGCCGATGATCGCGATACCGAAGATCGCTAATTTGAGGATCGTTAATTTGAAGATCGTTAATAATTTGACGCTAGTCAGCAAGCTGCAGAAGCGACCCATGGGGGCCTCCTTATTGCGGCCTGTCCTTGCCCGGACTGGGGGTGGCCGCAGGCTTGATTTGCTTATTATCGTCCTTATTGTCGTCTTTGCCACCACCAAAAATCTTGCCCCAGAAGCCTTTTTTCTTCTTGTCCTGGTCCTGGCCCTGGGACGAATTCTGGTTTACGGCGGCGGGCTGCCCCTGCGCCGGGGCGGAGCTGCCGCTACCTACATTAGACGCCGGAGGGGTGGGAGTTGGCTTGGGCTCAATGCCAAAAATTCTTTGGAAAACGTTGCCGTGGGCCGTCTGCTCACAGGTCTGGGTAGGCTGTGTGCCATCGATAAAGGCCGTGTTGTAGTCATCTGGGCATGACGGAGTGGCTATCTGGTTAGTAGCCTTATCTAGGGTCAGTTCAACAACGCCCTGGGGCGGAGCGAACGGTTTTGTATCTGAATAGTTCGGCAGATCCACCGCGCGCTTCATAAACTCGGTCCAGATGGGCAGGGCGATGGCCGCGCCGCTCAGGTGAATATCACTGTAATCATCGTAACCCACCCAGACGATGCAGAGCAGGTTTGAGGTAAAGCCGGCAAACCAGCCGTCGTGCGAAGTGCCGGTTTTTCCGGCCGCCGGAGCCATAAATTTGCGCGCCCGGACTCCTCCGGGACCCGCCGCGGTGCCGTTGTTGATGACGCCCTGCATCATGTCAGTGATAACAAAAGCGACTCGCGGATCGAGCACCTGCGTTTTCTGCGGCTGAAAGTTGTCGATCACGTCGCCATTGGCATCTCGCACGGAACGGACCATGATGGGCGTAATGCGCTGGCCGTCATTGGAGAAGATGGTGTAAGCGGAAGCCATGTCCATGGGCGTAGCGTCGTAAGATCCCAGGGCCATAGCGGGCGTGGCGCGGACGGACGTAATCCCGGCCAGCTTGGCCAGATTTGCTACTTTGTCATAGCCCACCATCTCGGCCACTTTCACCGTCGCGTTGTTGAGTGAGTGCGCCAGAGCAAACTGCGCGGTCACCTGTCCGTAATATTCCTCTTTGTAATTCCGGGGAGTGTAAACGTCATCGCCATTGATGAAGGCCGTGGGCGAGTCGTCCACCATGCTGGCTGGAGTGAAAATGGGCTGATCATTAGTAACGGCGTTGTTAATGGCTGCCGCATACACGAAAGGCTTAAAAATCGAACCGGTAGGCCGCTTGGCCACGGCATGATTCAACTGGCTGAAACCGTAGTTGCGTCCGCCCACCAGCGCCAGGACTTCACCCGTGTGAGGATCGAGTGCCACCAGCGCAACCTGCGGGATAGGCCCCGGGACAACCTTGGTCTCAAACTTGTTCTTGCCGACTTTTACCCTTTTGGTGCGCTGCTTCTTGATCTGCGCATCAACTTCTTTCAGTCCAAGATCCACTGCCTGGGCCGCCGCCTGCTGCAACGTAGGATCAAGCGTGGTGTAGATGCGATAGCCGTCCGCATTGAGATCTTCTTCACTATATTTGTTGACTAGTTGGTCCTTGATTAGATCAACAAAATACGGCGCGTCACTGGCTTCAACATTTTGTGGCGCCAGCTTGAGTGGAGTGGCCTTGGCTGCGTCGGCCTGGGCGCGCGTGATGTCGCCGGTTTCAACCATGGCTTCCAGCACAAGGTTTCTGCGCTCCTGCGCGCGCTCTGGATGCCGATAAGGAGACAGATAGCTTGGCCGCTGCACCAGACCGGCAAGCAATGCGGCTTCCGGCAGGCTGATGTCTTTGAGGTCTTTGCCAAAATACGCCTGCGCCGCCTCACCGAAACCTGTAATGGTGAATGAGCCGCGCTGGCCCATATCAACCTGGTTGGCGTAAAGCTCAAAAATCTGTTTCTTGGAAAAACGCTGTTCAAGTTCGATGGAGATCAGGATCTCCGTCATCTTGCGGGTGAACTTCTTTTCCGGCGAGAGAAAGAAGCCGCGAGCGACCTGCATCGTGAGCGTGGAACCTCCCTGGCGATTGCCGCCCTCGCGCAAGTCAACCCAGCCGGCTTGCAGGAGCCGCCAATAATTCACGCCGCTGTGATGGAAAAAGCGCCGGTCTTCAATCGACGTGACGGCGTCCACCATGACTTTGGGAATATCGTCGTACTTGACGAGACGTCGCTTGGACCGTGCCTGGCCATCGAACAAGCCGGTGACAAGCTGCGGCTCAAGCTCATAGGCGGTGAGATCGCCGTCATTTCCCAGCGAGGCGATTTTATCCACGCGCCCATCTTTTACGCGGATCACAGCGCCTTCAGCGTTGTAATACGATTCTTCGCCCGGCTTGACCTCTATAGAGTCTTTCATCACTTTATAGACGCCAAATTTTGACTTGCCCTGCTCGCCGACTTCTGTGTATCCGGCGTGGCGCAGGTAGTTGGAGATCTCCCGCGGGTCAGCCTTCTGTCCGATGCGGACATCGCGCGGCTGCGCGTAGATTTTGGCGGTGTTGGCAAAAATTGTTGGACCGCCCATACGCTTTTCAACAATCTTCTGGTACTTGATGTAGTAGTACGAGAAGACGCCGAACAGCACGAGGGAAAGGATAAGGAAAGCAGCAAGCCCGGCCCGGAAAAACGGGTTTCTCAGGCTGCCACGCAAGCCTTTAGCACGAGGAATTTTTATTTTTATGGCCATGTTCCAAGTAGGCGGAGAGCGCCTTAATTATTCTCTCAGACGCATGGCGGGCCAGAGTTACCTGCTGGTGCTGAGAAGTTCTGTCCTTCTCTATTATATCCGTTTTTAAATCCGTTTATTCAGTGAATTGGCTGTAAATTCCAGATCGACTGGATGTACAACCATGTCCACGTGGACCTTATATTTTACTGAGATCCCAAGGCCGTCCACTTTGCGAGTGACGGTCACCTGGTCTTCCTTGAGTTTGATGTCCTCAGTATCAGCTTTGGTCACGACGATCTTCTTGAGATCGTCATCGCTTATGGTTGTGTAAGTGTTTTTTCGCGCAATGTCATCCAGTGCGTCCTGGAACTGGTAATTGTTGAAGTAAGGCGGAATCACGTTCCATGCGACGTAGAACGCCGCCACCACCACTCCAAGTGCGATAAATCCTTTAAGCTTTGCCATAAAACAGCGGTTCAATCTCCTTCAAAGCCGCACCATTTGCGCGAAAGTTGCTTCAATGCCGGGGATGTTAGCATCCTCGGATTTCCGTGTCGAGCGAGAAACCACTTCGACCATCCCTTCCGTAACCTTCTTACCAACATTGATTCGGTAAGGTATTCCCACTAGATCGGCGTCCTTGAATTTCACTCCAGCGCGCTCATCACGATCATCCAGCAGAACGCTAAATCCCGCGCCTTCCAGCTTTTGCGCGATGCCCTCCGCAGCCCCCATAATCGCAGCGTCCTTCACGTTCGTCGGCGTGATGACCACATCAAACGGCGCAATCTGCGGCGGCAGCCAGAAGCCGTCCGTATCATTGTTCTGTTCGATCGCGGCAGTCAAAATTCGCTCCACGCCAATGCCATAACAGCCCATAATCGGCATCACTTCTTTTCCATCTTTATCCAGCACGGTCGCGCCCATCGATTTCGAATACTTGTATCCCAGCTTGAAGATATGCCCAATCTCCATTGCCCTGCCGACCACCAGCACCGCTCCGCAAGTTGGACAACCTTCACCCGCCGCAACATTGCGCAGGTCAACCCACTCCGTGGGATGGAAATCCCGCAGCGGCGTGACATTCTTCAAGTGATAATTTTCCTTATTCGCGCCGGCCACCAGGTTCTTACGGCCACGCAACGCCGTATCTGCCAGCATCAGCGGCAGCGCATCCAGGATGATTGCCTGCGTCACGCTTCCAAGCTGTTGCGCGCCCGCAGCCAGCGCCGGGACCTTCACTGGCCCCAGGTATCCCGCAGGCGACATGAATACCCGCTGAATCTCTTCTTCATGCATCGGACGAAACTCTTTGCCATCCAGCGCAGATGTCAGCTTGGCTTCGTTCAGAGTGTGATCGCCGCGCAGCAGCACAATCACCGGCCTCGTCTTCACCTGCCCCGGATTCTTCTTGTCCGGCTCAACCTGCATCAGCGCCAGCGTCTTAATCTTCTGCGTCGGAGAAACGCCCAGGAACTTTGCCACCTCATCAATCGTCTTCATGCCCGGCGTGTGAACTTCTTCCGGCGCGCCTTCGCCCGGCAGGTCCTGTGCCGGAGCAAGTTGTGAAGTGGCTTTCTCCAGGTTCGCCGCGTAGCCGCATTTCTCGCAGCTCACAACAATGTCTTCGCCCGCATCGGTCATGCACATGAATTCATGGGACGCGGATCCACCCATCGCGCCGGAATGCGCCTCCACCACCGCATATTTCAACCCGCAACGATCAAATATCCTGCGATAAGTTTCATAATGCTTCTTGTAACTCACGTCCAGCCCGGCCTCGTCGATATCAAATGAGTACGCGTCCTTCATCGTGAACTGCCGCACGCGTATCAGCCCCGACTTCGGCCTGGGCTCGTCTCTGAACTTGTTCTGTATCTGGTACCAGATCTGCGGAAGCTGCTTGTAACTGCGCAGCTCTTTGCGCGCAATGTCCGTCATCACCTCTTCATGCGTCATGCCCAGGCACAGGTCCGCGCCTTTGCGATCTTTCAGGCGAAACATGTTTTCGCCCATCACCTGCCAGCGTCCGCTCTGCTCCCACAATTCGCGCGGATGGATCGCTGGCAGCAAAAACTCCTGGCCAATCCGGTTCATCTCCTCGCGGATTACATCGATGATCTTCAATATCGACCGCTGCCCCATGAACAGGTAGGAGTAAATGCCGGCCCCCAGTTGCCGTATGTACCCGGAGCGGACCAGAAACTTGTGGCTGGCAACCTCGGCGTCCGCCGGGGCCTCGCGTAGCGTGGGAATAAAAAGCTGTGACCAACGATGCATGAAATGCAGTCCTCAGTACTTAGTATTTGGTAATTAGCAAAAGCCGTGATCGGGGGTAAACGATTATTGTAACAAGGCCGACCGTTCACCACGGAGACGCGAAGGCGCTGAGTAGAGCCCAAGGATAAGTTGGCTTTACCTCTGTGTTCCTTCGTGTCCTCTGTAGTTAAAGCTGTTCTTCAATTTCCTCGATCCGCGTCTCTGCCTCCGTGGTAGTTGTAGCCTTTTCCGATCACCCGATCACGCGCGATCACCAGATCACCCGATCTTCCTCTGTGTTCCTTTGTGGTTAAGGGTTCTTGATCTGCGCAATTCCTTCGTTCGCGTTACTTGCGTCACTTTCCGTCCCGGACGAATACAGCCAACTCCAAGCTACAATGTGTGGCAACGAGGTGTGCTCATGACCACTGTTCCGTCGACTTTGGAAGCCGATACCAGACGCTTGACGTCCGAGCTAAAACGACTGGCACAACGGTTCCAGTTAGAGCCCGCTCCGGACCCTGCAACGGTGCAGGAATTTCGCTATGCCGTGGACAACGTCCGCCTGGCTGCCTGGAATGTCAGCGAACTGATCTATGCGCGCCAGGGAGAGAAAGCCTCGGACACCATGGTTGGCTTTTTAGCCGGGGAACGTTTGCGTCGATTTGACCAGTTGGCAAAAAACATTTGCGCGGACGTCGAACGGCGAGCGGTCACGTTCAAGACCAGCGGCATGACGTCGCTCTTCCATTCTGTGGATACACTCCATGACCTCTTAAAGCAAAGCCTCAAAGAGCATCAGGCAGAAAGCTTGCACACAAAGTAAGGATCCATGCGGATTTGGCCGCCTCTCATGGCGGCAATGCGCCTCGTCGGTAAGAAATTGCTCTTCCGATCACGGCGATCACCGGGTCCAGCGAGCCCGGTTTTAGCTCGATGGGGTGGGATCACGGCGATCTTCCCCCTCCGTTCCTCTGGGTTTCCAAAGGTTTTGGCTTTCCTGATTTCCTGTTGAATCAAACCCACTCCTGGTGCATGATATTCGCCCTATGCAAACCCTCAACGTGGGCGCAGGCCGTTCCGATCAAGACTATAAAGCCGCAGAAGAACATCGCCTTGCTGATCTCCGCAGTGACGTCCAGAGCTACGCGATGTATTTCTTCGTCGCCGCCGGCCTCGCCGGCCTGGGCACGGGCCTGCTCCCGATCAGGCTGTTCGCCTTCGTCAACATCGGATTCATTGACCTGCTAACGTTTTATGGAGGCGAGTTGGTCCGGACGAATCCTCTTGTGTTGCGTGCTGCGGCCGCCGCATGGGTGCTTGCTCTTGTGGGCCTGGGTGTGGCGGGGCGCAAGGGCCAGCGTTGGGCCTTTTGGGTTGGTGTGATTCTTTACGCGGCAGATATGATGCCCCTCATCGCCATGTTTTCACTTTGGTCTTTTGGCATTCATGGCTTCTTCATCTTCCAATGGTTCAAGGGACAACGAGCCCTGGGAGAACTCAAGGCATCCGCTGCCTCCCGCGAAGACCTAAGCCGTTCAGCGGTTGGCAATCAGCAGTAATTTGCAACCTCTTTAACCACAAAGGACACGAAGCAACACAGAGGAAAAGCCAAATCAACTCGCCGCAGATTTACGCAGACGAGCGCTGATCGAAAAGAATTGCCAAGATTGCCAAAATCGCCGAATTAAAAAGAAAAAAGCTCACCGCGCAGGGACGCGCGGAGAAAGCCAGAAATTAGGATGGGATCTTGATCCTTAGCCCTTCCTTTGTGCTCCTTCGTGTCCTTTGTGGTTAGTGGTTAAAGGTTTTGATCTGCGCAAGTATGCGGCGAGAGGTTCCTGCCGGCTAAGCCGATTTTGATCGCTTGCTTTGCCATGCGTCATCTTTGGGGCGTGTCGCTTCATGCGGCTGTCCTGAGTCGGCCAGCACCTCGCGCAGCACGCTGTCAATCACGTCCACCGACTGGCGGACGGAAGCTGTGGCTTCCGGCTGCGCCACGTAGGTAAGGCATTCAATCGCCTGCAGCGCATTGCGGATGCGATCATTCATCTGCAGAATCATTTCCATGCGGCGTACCATCTCAAGCTGCCGTTCGCGGATCGCCAGTTGCCAGCGCAGCGCAAAAATGAATGTCACTACCGTGGCAATGCATGTGCCCACAATGCGCAATGGCCCGGTGCGATGAAGCCAGTCATCATAGATGAGCCACTGCGTGAGCAATGACGCGGCCAGCACAGCAACGGCCGCCCCGGCCGAAACCAGGACAATCTTCGCCCGCGACCAGATGGGACGAGTCGACTGAGTCTTTTTCATAAGACGGAAAGAAAGGACAAAATAATTCTACCAATGGCCGCGGATAGCTGGGAAAGCCTTCGAGTTCGGCCCATCCGAATCACTCAACTCTTTGCTCATCCGCCGGGGCATCGCGCACTGGGCTTACATTTAGTTGCTATTGCACGATCACCGTCAGGTTGACTTGCCTGCTCACAGTGCCGCTGGTAGCCGTGAACAGCACGTTATACGTACCCGCGGAAGTGAAATTTGGCGGAGGGGGAGGCGGTGGAGTGCTGCCCCCGCCTCCGCCGCACCCAGAAATCGCACCTGCTATCAGCAACACGCCAATGGGTAACACTGAATGGCAACGACGCCGCCGGTCGCGGCATGCTAAGACCATCCCGAAGGGGAACATAAACATGGCCGCAAAAGCTAAGGTCCCAGTCCATCCCACATTCAAAGGAGCAGCGGAAGCGACTTGTTTGGTTGTGGAGATCGTCACCGTTGTCGTAAGCGACCCGGAGGCAGGGACAGTCAAGGTTGTGGGACTAGGTGTGCACGCGGACGCGGCGGGCAGGCCGGAACAGGAAAGCGTAATCTGCCCCGCAAATCCCGGGTCGGTCTTAAAGCTCAGATTGAACGTCGCACTACCGCCGGCTGCAATTGTCACGGGCGGGATGTAGCCGTTGAGGACGCCTGTCCCGGAAATCTGAAATCCCGGCGCGGGGGCACGGCTTGTCAGGCCGGTCCGCAGAACTACAACCGAATTCTGCGTTAGGCTGGTTGACATCTTCAGGGCCAGCCCATCTGTTCCCCAACGCAGCATAGAGGAAAGTGTGGAGGAAAGAGTCTGCCCCTGAAACTGAATCTGCCCGATAAGTCCGCCTGAGCGATTGTCAAATGCTTCAATCTGAGCAGTCGGGCGCTGGAGGAAGGGGCCGGCAAATGCAAATTCACCAAAAAAGCTGCGTGAAGCGGCGACATCAACCTTCAAGGCGCTCGACGATCCGCTGAGCAAGAACACGCCTTTGTCCACCTTTGCCGCTGGGTCAATCACCCTGCCGTTGGATACAAAGATCGACGTGCCATCGCCTTCAAGCAGGCCGCCCGCGATGCTCTGGGTTTCGTCGATAAAACTCAAGCCATTTGCGTCGAGGGTGATGCGGTAAAAGGAATCAGGGAACAGGTTCACGGTGCTTGCATAGAGCTTGGTCGCATCGTTGCCCAAGAAGGTAAAAGCGTCGGCTTCTACCGTGGGGCCTGAAGCGACTCTGCTGACCTGATTGGGCCGCGCCGTGAAGTCGTCAAACACCAGCGCGTGATCGAAGCTGGGTGAAACTTTAGGTTGGATTACGGAAACAACATAGCTGTGTGGCAGGCCCGGCAACACGCTTATAGCTCCGGCTGCGAAGCCGCCAAAAACATTGCTGCCAAGTGCTGCTGTGCCGTTTACTGTACCAGCAGGAAGAGCAAGCTGGGCCACGCTACTGGTCGCATCCAGTCCCACGTAGAGGAACTGTCCATCGTCGGAAACCGCCAGCTTGTCAGGATTGTTGCCCACGGCAAAGGAGTTGACGATCTGCCGGCTGGCCGGGTCAATAACGACAATGCTATTGGCATTGGCAACAGCGTTGGCGCCCACCGAGGCATAGATCACGTTCCTCAGAGGATCCAGGACTATATCTTGCGCATCAACCGCGATTGGAGCAAAAACCGGGACAAAAACCTGGTTTGAGGGTCCGCCTCCGGGCGCACCATTCAGTACCGTGACTGCGGCCTCACCTATCTGAGAAAGGTCGGCCGCCGTGAGTTGGGCGATCAGGGAAAACTCGCTCACAAATGTTGTTTGCCGTGCGCTTCCGTTCCACTGGAGTGTTGAGTTGGGAAAGAAGTTGCGGCCTTGTACAGACAGCCTGCCCGCGCCGTTCGTGGCAACGGCTGGAGCCCTGGTTATGACTGGAAGTGGCAACTGGCCCAGGCCGTTACCGTCGAGAGGAACCGTGTGCGGGCTACCCTGGGCGTTATCGGTAATCGTCAATGTGCCGGAACGGCTGCCTGCGAGCGTCGGACTGAAATTCAAAGACAGGAGACAAAAGTTTCCAGCAAGTACTTGAGTTCCGCACCCGTTTGTCTGGATCGAATAGTCTCCGCTCACAGTGATGTTTGCTATGTTCAGGGCGCCTTGTCCCGTGTTTTGAAGGAGCACGGATCCCGTTGCCGCAGTGGTCCCAATCGGGAGGTCGCCGAAGAATATTCCGATAGGCAGGGAAACCTGGGGAAATCCGCCGAGCCCTGACAACCCCACAATTTGGGGTGAAAGCCCCGCATCGTCAGTGATGGTGAGGCTCGCGCTCGCCACGGTCGTGTCAATCGGAGAGTAGGTCACGGTGACGGTGCATGAATTGCCGGGCGTGACCGCAGCCGTACAGCCGGCTGCAGTAAATCTGGGCGAGGATGCGGACAGGGACGTCACGTGGAGATCGGCGTTGCCGCAATTGGTCACGTTCAAGGTCTGCGAAGCGCTTGTATTGACCAGTACACCGCCGAAATTCAGCACTGGCTTATCCAGGCAGACCGAAGCAGCGGCAGTGGCCAGGTCGATTGACGCGATGAATCCGTGTTGTGGAATAAATCCAGTGCTCACCACCGGCAGTACACTCTGAAATACTCCAGGCGTGGTGGGAAAGTCAGTGTCTGAAGTAATACCAGCTACGATCAGCCGGCCACTTGGACCTGCGGCAACGCCCTGAGGAAACGCTCCCGTTGTACCGCTCAGAAACGTGGAAAACAAAAGTGTCGAGAGGTCATTGCTCAGCTCAGACACAAATGCGGACTCCGAGAAGCTGACAGAGTGCTGCAGGATAGATTGCAGAGGGTCCTTCACAGGGAACGTAGGCTCCGACGTTGTGCCGACCGCATAGACGTTTCCGGCCGCGTCAAGCGCCAACGCCTTCACCGAGTTGAACTGGTTTGCGGTGGATGTCCCTGTCATGTAGGTGGCGGTCACCTGTTGGGTCGCGGTGGAGTTCAGCTTCACAATGTAACCGAGAGTGCAGGACGTGCCCGTACAGTTTGGAGACGGGATAGCTGCATTGATCGGCACTGGTAACTTGGACGAATTCGTATCGCCTGCGATATAGGCTCCGCCGGTTCCATCGATTGCCAGGGCATTGCCGAAAACCGTCTCAGGAATGTACGTGGCATAGAGCAGGTTCGCAGCTGTAGCGTCCAGTTTTAGTGCGTAGGCGGTCCTAAATGAGGCGTCTGCCGGTAACGTTCCGGCTAATACTCCAGGTGTGGCCGGCAAGCCTGCCCCGGCCGTGCCTGCCACAAAAGCGTTTCCAGAAGCATCCACGGCGATGGCCGCTGGGGTGAAATTATTGGTCGTTGAATCGAACGTTGGAGTCGCCGTGCCGGGAATTGCTGTCGAGTAGAGCAGGCTCCCGGTCGGACTGACTTTGAGAACTATCAGCGTATGCGCGGAATTCGTGGCAGGTATCCCCGAGAAGGTGCCCGCAGATACGGGAAAATCCACGGAATCGGTTTGCGTTGCGATGTAAGCGTTGCCCGAGGCATCTGCCGCAAGAGACACACTGGTGTTAAACGATATGGAGCCAACCAATCCCGAGTAATTAAGCGCGGAGCCGTCCGGCGAGAGTGATGTGACAAAAAGCAGATTGAGATTGCAGCATGGAGGAGTCGGGTTGATGGGATTGAGTGATGGGAAATTCAGGGAGCTGGTGATGCCCGCCACCAACGCGTTTCCGTTCGCGTCAACACTTATGCTGGAGCCGCTGTCCTGAGCGCTGCCGCCCAGAAAGGTGGAATACACCAGAGTCTTGCCCGTGGGATCCAGTTTGCTGACAAAGGCGTCACCCTGCCGGCTGGCTGGAACGCAGGTGGGGCAGGTCGGCTGAAAAGATGTTGGCGTAGTTGGGAAATCCGGCGAAGCGGTGAAACCCGTTACGTAGACATTGCCCGCCCCATCCACGGTGACCGCATTTAAGAATTCCACCGTGCCGCCGGCAAGGTAAGTGGAAAAAACCATGACCGGATCAACGATGAGTGGACGAGAGCGATCATAACGTCCAACACGAAATCCGATTGCTGATCCTTTGAGCACAAAAGCAACGTCGATTTTCTGAGCGTGGTCCTTCCCCTCCTGGTAGGCGCTGGGACGACGCAACACAAGCTCCCCGTCACGCAGGTTCAACCTAAGATCGCCATTCGGCTCCAGATGAATCTCATTGCCTCCCTCCAACTGGAAATGGATTCTGGATGGATCAGCGCCCGGAGCAATTACAAAATCGTGCTCCAGTTGCTCCCCATTGCCGTAGAAGACCAGATCTATTCCGGGATAGAGGTCTCTATACCGCAGGCGGCCGTAGTTCGCCACACCCGTGTGCCACTCTTCCGGACCATTCCCGAGCATGTAATTGGTCTTTGATCCCAGCTTGTTTTCGCCTTCAATTGCCTGCGCAGCCCCGTGTATGAACCGAAGCCGCAGATGGGCTGCGCTATTGTTGTTGCCACGTACGGACAAATCGGCAAAGGTGGGCGCAAATGCCGCGGTGAGCTCCGGGCGGCGAGCCACGAATGTATAGCCTTTGGCGGCTTGACCTTCATTGGGCTCAAATGCAGTAGGTAGTTCACCCAATAAAGCCCGGACTTCATTCTTAGTTTGGCCGGATGCATGCACCGGCATAGCTCCAATGAAAAGTAGTACAACTATAAGTTTTAGAAAAGAACGAAAGCCCATGAGGTTCTCCAGCCTAAGAAATCCGCTATCCAGGTGCTCTGGTTTTTATAGTAGTTCAAGCAAAAACACAAGCTGAAAGATACAAGCCGGATCACAGTCCATTTGTGAGCAAAGGGTTCGTCGGACGCCGGAGAAACTCGAAATCCTTTCATCGTTCGGTCAGACAGTATTTCGAAATGGGGTTGCGTCTTCGTTTCAGAATCGATGAGGAATTGCGCGTCATCACTGACGAAACATGTCATCGGGAAGATCAGAAACTTTTAACCGCAAGGTGCACGAAGGGGCGCAAAGAAAAACCTCCCAGCGATGCTGGGAAACGCAGAAAACTTACGAGGGTCGCCCACGGAAGGCATTGATCGGCGAAGGCCAACTCTTTCGAGGGCGAGGGTATCAAGAACACCACTGTAAAGATAGGTTAACCTCGCGGAAGACAAACGTTTGAAGCGTGACCGGGCGCACAACTTTTTTCAGAGATCGTGGTTAGTATTAAGTCAGGTAGCCGGTTAGCCGTTCGGCCATCGGTTCTTTGCCAGCGACAGTCCGGCGCCTTTTGAAGGGGGTCCTTATGAGACACCTTAAGTTTCTCGCTCTGCTGGCTGTTTTGCTTCTGCCCGCAGCATATTTACAGGCACAGGTTTCGTTCGGCGTGCAGATTGGGCCGAGCTATGGCTTCTACAATCCGCCTCCTGTGTGCGAATACGGGTTTTATTCCTATTATCCGTATGACTGCGCACCGTATGGTTACTGGGGCCCAAGCTATTTCGTGGACGGGGTGTTCATCGGCGTTGGGCCGTGGAGCAACTTCTACTACAGGTATCCTGGGTTCTATCGGCCGTATTACTTCAACAGCTTCTGGTTCCATGACGGATTCCACCGCTTCCACGGAGATGATCATTTCTTCCATGACGGATTCCGCACGTTTCATGGCGACGACCATTTCCATGGCGGCTACCGCAGCTTCCACAATGACGGCCATGGCTACAGAGCTGACAATCACTTCCGCGGCGGCACCGGATATCGCGCTTTTAACGGCAATGGCCCGGGATTCCGCGATGGCGGCAGCCGCAATTACAACGGCGCTGGACGCGGCTACAGCGGTGGCCAATCACGCTACAGCGGCAGGTCATATAGCGGCGGCGGATCGTATCGTGGCGGCGGGTCATACAGCCGTGGCCGTTCCTATGGCGGCGGCAGATCATATAGTGGCGGATCGCATAGTGGTGGCGGATCGCGTGGCGGCGGTGGATCACGCAGCGGCAACGGCCGTCGATAGGCAGCTTTGAAGGTCGCTCGCAAAGAAGACCACAAACATTAGGAGGCACGTGCCTTGGCCGTGCCTCTTGTGCTCTTGCCGGGTGGTGGAATCGACTTACGCTGTGCTGATACTAAACCGTAGGCGATTATGGCCTGCCTCTTGCGAAGCAGACCCTATTTTTGATCGGCGCCCGAAGAGGAAAATCCAAACCAATTTAATGGATCTCCCGCATTTACCTGCCATCCTGCAATAAAACTTTAAATTCGATTTCTAAGAACACCTTTTCTTATGCTTATTGCAATAGAGTCTGCGAGTTTCTGCGCACGCTCTTCTTCGTTTTTGCGAACCGCTTAACGTCAAAACGCCGAGTGAATCGAAGTCCTTCTACATTAGACAGAAAAGGTTGCCTGCAATCGCGCATCATCTCTCTCCCATTCTGGGAATGGCAAACGTGAAAATTCCAGCTGAAACATTGAAGCTGAGAACAATTCTTTTTAAGCTTTTTTTAATGCTTGCAAATCTATTTCGTTCCGTTTCGGGTATTGAAAGTGCCCGCAACAGCGATGCAGAACGACCGATCCCGGGGTTTTGGTTTTGATCCATTACAGGGTTAGAAAATACCTTACTTACAAAAAGGAGCAAATTCATGTTGGAGCAAAGCACGTCGAACCGAGTACTGAATCGTATGGGCGCCCGCGAGTTGTCGCCTGAAGAAGTGCAGCACGTTGCGGGTGGAACCACTGGATGCCAGGGCACCTCGCTTCACAAAAATGGCCCCATCGTCGATGTTCTCTGCGACCCTTCCTAGCACGCCAGGACTGCGGGTCAGAGGACGAACGTGAAACACCGTTAGAACAATTCATCAAGGAGAAAAATCATGTCGAAACCACAGGACAATCGTGTACTCAGAGGCCAGTTGGCTCGGGACTTAACTCCGCAAGAGCTTGAAGTGATCACCGGCGGATTTTTCACAAATCCCAACAGAGACGTGACCACCACGTTCTGCACGCTCGCATCAGATGGCGACGACGACTAAACAACAGATGGGCCGCTCAGTCGGCGGCCCTTTCTCCTGGCAGTGATCGTCTCATTCCAGGCGACAAGATGATTTCTATGTGCAGTGCTTGGACACCGCGCGCACGTTCCCAGGCTCAGTTTTTATGGGATCGCAACTGAAATAAATATTTGGCCTTATAACTGATAAAGGAGTAAACCATGTCAGCAAAATCGGACAATCGAGTACTCAGCCGCCAACTGGCTCGCGACTTAACACCGCAAGAGCTTGAGACCATCACTGGAGGATTTTTCACAAATCCACACAGAGACGTAACCACCACGTTCTGCACGCTCGCCTCAGATGGCGACGATGACTAAACAGCAGCAAGGGCCGCTCAATGGGGGGCGACCCTTTTTTCCGGCTTGCCGGCGCATCTTTTGATATTAAGAGGAGAACTCGAAATGAAGGTCATCATTTTTGCCTATGCCAAAGAAAATCACACAGCTCCCGTAAAATGGGCGTTGGAACAAGCTGGCTATGAAGTGGCTTGCTGGGGCGGTCTTTCATGGACGGAGCAGCAGCAATCTTCCCTGCTGCTAGACGCACAGGCAAAGATGATGCTGGGGCCGTTCACGGTCAATCCGGGCGATGCAATCTGGATCCGCCGGCCTGATGTACCGACGCATAATCCCAACGTATCAGAAGCCGACAGGAAATTTGCCGAACAGGAATATCGCGCCTTCTACCACTGCCTTGCTTACACGCTGGAAACCATGCCTGTGTTTTGCTTCAACAAATTTTCAGCGGCGCGTTTTATTCACAACAAAGCAGTGCAATTGCAACTGGCCGGGATGTGCGGCCTGCGCGTTCCTGAAACTCTGCTGTCGAATTCACCCGGCCTCATTCGAGAGTTCGTGGGCCGCAATCCTGACAGGACCATCGGCAAGGGATTCAGCCCTCATGTCTGGCAGCGTAACGATGAAGATGGCGTGTCCGTAACGGAAACATTCAAGTTGACGCCGGAGTTGCTGCCCTCCGATGAAGTCCTTACGTACGCTCCCGGCATTTATCAGGAGAGAGTCGAGAAGCAATTCGACATCCGCATGGTGATTATGGGCCACAGGGTTTATTCGTATGCCCTGCTCAATCCCAAGAAGGCGCTCGATTGGCGGCAGGATGCAGGCTTGGGCAACGTAACAGTGGAAATCATTCCTACGCCGCCCGACGTTGAAAAAGGAATCCTGGAGTTTGCCCAGAAAGCGAAGATCTGTTTCGGTTCGGTTGACTTTGCCGTGGACAACAACGGGCAATGGTGGTTCCTGGAGATCAATGAGCAAGGACAATTCCTGTGGCTGGACCAGTTCAACCCGCAAGCCAGAACTCTGGAGAAGTTTTGCGCGTTTATTACGGCCCCGGAAGGATCTGTTCAGCCGCTGGAAGATCGTCTGGGACTGTTCCCTAACTTTTCTGACTTCATCACGCACTTCAGGAGTCTTCCGGAAAACCAGGAGCCTATTGATATAGCAGCAGCAGTCGCGGCTTCACCTTTTATGTCGCGGGAGACGGGAAGGGCCGGCTGACAGCACCTGAACCGTTCCCTGGGCGAACAATCTGATGGCACATACAGCGGCTGTCGCTATCCAGGATGGCCGCCAGTTTCCTTGCTATCCGGCTTTGTCGGTCTTGCCAAAGATAGCAGACCATGATCCCGTGTGGCCGTTCCACAGCCACTCCTATGGTTCGCCGTACCGGGCGAAACAGCACGAAAGTACCATCACGTCCGTGAACAACTCTCCTGCTTAACCGGGGTTAAGATACGCATGACGCCGCCTGATAGCTCCTCCTATGGGCGCCGACAATAGTGTGCTTTTCAGCAGCAGTGCGTTTAGCAGACCAGCTGCGTACTTAATTGAGACCAAGGAGAGTAGTGATGTCAGCAAGACAGATTAGCAATCGTGCAACCGGCAAAACTTTAGCCATGGCGCTGGCTGTATTCGTGATGTGCTGCGCGCTGGCGACGCAGGTAAGCGCGCAGGACGC
The DNA here is from genome assembly GCA_020072645.1 of Terriglobia bacterium. NCBI lineage: Bacteria > Pseudomonadati > Acidobacteriota > Terriglobia > Terriglobia bacterium. The sequence continues at coordinate 69,777 of JAIQGK010000019.1, read as the reverse complement.
GCCATATTTCGCGCCGCCGCAGCTTGACCGCATGGTATCGCGCATTGCGCTGTATCCCGATGCTTTGCTGGCGCAGACGCTGGCCGCCGCAACTTTTCCTGACCAGATTTCCGACGCATCCTACTGGGCGGACGAGCACCACGACATGACCGGCAACGAACTGGCCGCCGAGATCCAGGACGATCAGCTGCCCTGGGATCCATCCGTTCAGGCTCTGCTTCCCTTTCCCGCCGTGCTGCACATGATGGCGTCTGACATGGATTGGACGACCGATCTGGGCAATGCTTTTCTGGGCCAGCAGCAGGAAGTGATGTATGCGGTGCAGAGAATGCGCCGGCGCGCGCGCGACTACGGCTACCTGCGCACTGGCCCGCAGATCATCGTTAGCGGCGGACCTTATATCACGATCATGCCGGCGCGCGTAGACTACGTTGTGGTTCCCACGTACGATCCGGTTGTGGTCTATGAGCGGCCTCGCGCGGGCTTTTTCATCGGCGGCGCAATTGGCTTCCGCTTTGGCGTGGTGCTGGGAGCTTCTTACCGGCCATGGGGCTGGGGATATAACCGCATCGCCTGGGACCGTCGCGTGGTCTTTATCAATAACGCGCCGTGGCAGCGCACTTGGGTGAACCGCCACGAATATCACCATCCTTATACCGTGCGTTACTATCCTGAGCATCATTACGACAGAGGACATGAAAATCATGGACGCGAAGTGTCCTATCGCGCGCATGAGCGGAATGAGGAACGCCGTGAAGAGCGCCATGAGGACCATGTTCGCGAAGAACGCCGTGAAGATCGTCGTGAAGACCATGCCAGAGAAGAGCGGCGTGAAGATCGCCGTGAAGACCACGGCAGAGTCGATTATCGCCACGAAGATCACGGGCATGACGTAGCGCATGAAAATCATGGCCGCGATGACCACAGTCACGATGTGGCGCAAAATCACGGGCATGAAGACCACAGCCACGACGTAGCTCAGAACCGCGGGCACGACAACGGAAATCATGGAAACCAGGGACATGACAACGGAAACCATGGCCAGAATAATGGAAATCACGGGCATGACAGCCATGACGATAAAGGCGATAAAGGCAATCACAATCGCTAAGGCTTAAACAGACAACATGGCGCGGCTCAATGGGCCGCGCCATCTTTTTTTGCAGATGTTTTATTTGAAAACCAGATGCGCGACGCGCGTTTCCAAATTCAAATAGATCATTGTAAGTGCGGTTAGATCGAAAGCAGCGTGTGCGCACATCAGCATAAGCAGTCTGCCAGTGGCGGCAAAGATTGATCCAAAAATGAGTCCAGTGATGGCAGCTTGCTCGGTGCCTGCAAGTCCCTGATTGAAGTAGTGTGCCAACCCAAACCAAACGGACGTGATCAGCACGATGAATATTTTCCCGCCGATGCCCGGCGGAAAAAGCTTGCTGAAGCGCTCGAACATGTATCCGCGAAAGACGGTCTCTTCTCCCCAGCCCGCAACCAGGCAAGCCCATATGCCTGCGGGAAGCAACGCACGACTGCCTACCCACGAATGGTAAGCCCAGTTAATAGGATCGGCGCCCAGCAGCGGCATGACAATGGCCTTCATCAGAAACTTCAATGCAATGCCGAAAGCCACGCCGAGCGCGATGCTGGCGATCCAGTTGCGCGGCCGCACATAGCCGATTTCTCTCCACGGGGTATGGGACAGCTTTGCCCATGCGAGAACTAAAATGGCGCCGACCGGGACCACGACCTGACCCAAGAACACGTTGCCGGTAAAAAGAATAAGAAGAATCGCGAAGATGCCCAGCAGACCAAACCGCCGCAACTCCTGGGAGAAACGGTCGTCTGGTGGCGGAGCCGGCTTCGGCAATGGTGCGCTGGAAGTGGTCATTTCAACCTACGCACCAAAGTTTACGAAACAAAACTTTGTCTTGTTCCGCGAATATAAAGATTTTCACCACGGACTCGTCACAAAAGGTCCTCTTTTTCTGGACTTTGCGACACACAACATCAAACTGGCAAAAGAGCGCATGGGAGCAATGGCCGAAAGCTTAAGCCCGCAAGCCGGAAGTCGCGGCGCAAATAGAATTTTATTGTTCAATCACGGCGGCTCGTAGCGCTCAGCAGAGCAACGCGTGCGCGAAAAGCTCCATCTTGGTGCGTGATCTTAGTGATCGCCCAAATACGCGCCGGTTACGTATCCCAAGGTTGCGCCCATAAGAATGTCCGACGGAAAATGCTTCTTGGCCGGATAGCGCGAGAGGCTTACGCCAGTTGCCAGCGCGTATGCGCTCCATTTAAGCCATCGGTTATGCGGATAGCGGTGCGCGATAACAGCAGCAAAAGCAAAACTTGTGGCCGCGTGTCCCGACGGAAACGACCGTCCGCCGGTCCAGAATCTTCCTGCGCCATTCCCCGTGGTGGGAAATTCGCGATCAAACGCAAGTTTAAGACCCAGATCAACAGTGCCGGCGGCGCCCATGGCAGCGAGCGCCTTAAAACCTGTATCGCGAAGATAAGAATGATGGTTGCCGCAGCCGACGCCATATCCGAGCACGCCGGATCCAAGTTCCATGCCCAGTCCCACGTTCGACCACAAGCTTGCCGTCTGCTGCAAGGACCTGGACTGTATGCGATTGTCCGCAGGCCGATCGACCTTGGCGATCATCACGCCAGTCGCCGCCAGGACAGGAAGTTCCCATAGCAGATTCTTTGGGCGAATCACGGCGCGTGGCACACCCTTCAGGCCATCTCCAAAATGCGTTGTCTCATTCCACGTCTGGTGAGCGAAACCAGAAACGTTGCAAGGGTTTTTGGCGTCCTGCGCATGCGCAGTCACGCTCATAGTGACGAGTAAAGTCCAGGCCAGCAGTTTTGAGCTAATCAGAGAAGTTCTTCTTGAAATTGAAGAACGCGATTTACAGCGGCTCATGGAAGTTACATCCTTAATGCCCATCATGCGGTTTATGATGCGGTCATAACGTTGGATGCGACTCCGCGGGCTATAGGGCGCAGGTGGTGCGGCCAACTGCCTCAGGCCCTCTACGAACCAATCTTGATCTCATGCCGGTTCGGCTTGTCGTACGGCAAGCGATAAATAATTTCGATGGTGTCTGTGGTTGTCTTGTCTTTTTTCTTCTTCAAGGACTGCAAGTCGCAGCGGTCAAGGTTTCTGGCAGACGCGGTATTGCCTTTGAGCACTTCCCCAATGTCATCAAACATCAACTGTGAACTTTCATAATATGAATGGCCGATTACGCCGGCGCTCAGCGGCGAAGCATCCACCGTATCCAGGCCATCGGCTACCACGTATTCGCGCTTGGCATCGCCGGCGCGAGGCGTGCGCGAGTGCAGGATCCGGGAAAATCCCAGGGCAAGATCGTGGTTAGAAAGGTACATAGTGCGATTCTTGAATGGGCCCGACCGCAGAAACAGCTCGCGGAATGTCTGGGAGTCCACGTCCGGAGCGATCATCACCAGTTGTCCCAGACGCTCCGCCGGCAGGTGCAGGCGCGCCAAAGATTGCAGCGCGGCGCGGTTCCCCATGCTGTGCGCCACAATGTGAAGCACGTGATGCGGAGGAAGAGCATCGACCAGCTCCTGCAGGAAACCTGTGAGGTGCTCAAAGGTCCATTCATTCACGTCATAGTCTTTTCCATAGGCAAAAAGCCGGTTTTGCGAGGGCCAGCTATAAGCCACGGGAAGCGCGTCCACTTTGCTGCGCTGCACCAGACGCGCCGCAATCTGCAAAGACTCGTCGAAAGAATATCGATAGCCATGAATGAACAGCACCACGTCTTTATCCGCCGCATTCACGCGACGAAAAAACTCGGCTTTCGGGAAAGCCAAAGAGCTTTCCGTACAGGAAGCGTTTTCTTCTTCCGGATGTTCGCATTTCACGCCATAAGTCAGGCGTTGCGGAGCAAGATTGCGTTCCGCGGAAAAAGTAAGGTGCTCCAGCGATTTCGGCTCGCGATCGGTGGCAAACAACACGCCGGTAGCGTGCAGCGCGGGTGGAGCAGGCTCGACGACATAGTGCGCCGGACAAGTCTTGTATTTGTGACAGCCAGAGAGCAACGCAACAACTGTTAAAGCAAAAACCAAGTTTCCAGTACGGAAGCGCAGTGGTTTCATGTTCGGCCCAAGCACCAGAGTTAGGTTAACCATAAAGCTTGGCCAGGTCTTCCAGCGTGGGGTGTGACCAGGCTTTCACAAAAGTTTGCGCCGGGGGTTGCGAGCCGCTTCGAATGTGGCGAACCAGCATATCCATCGCGGTATCCATGGTAAGCGAGGTAATGATGGCGGCATTCAGTGTGCCCGCATCCAGCAAGGGCTTGGCCTGGCTGAGCACGCCGACTCCGCAGTACGGCAGGCTGAGCCATTTCTGGCGGTCTGCGCCAGAAGCGTTTTCTTCAAACGCCTGTCTTGCCGCCAGGATGAAATCCGTATTCTGCGCGGCGATCAGATGCGTATCGGCGGCCCGCACGTTTGAAAGCCGCACCCATGACGTCACGGAATTGTGGGCGCTCTCGGCCGTCCACTGTATTTTCAGGCTCTTCATCTGAATAGTGGCGCCCAGCACGCTCTCCAGCCCTTCAGATCGTTGCGCGGCCAAAAAATTTGTTGCCGGGCCACGCAGATACAGCACGGAACCACCATGCGGAAGGATGGCCAGAAACTGCCGTCCCTGCATGCGGCCAATTTCAGTGTGGTCCTGCGATACGGCAAACACCGGCGCTTTGGCGCTCTTGCGCAGCGGTTCCAGGTAATCCACGCGCGCATTGCTCACCACCCATCCAATTCCCGCAGCCACGGCGGCTTCCGCCACGCGGGGCAATCCCTGGTTATTCACCGGTTCCACAATCACGGCATCCGGCCGCCCGGACTGCGCCTGCACAACTTCCAGCACCTGCTGGCTCTGCGTAACCGGATCGCTCTTGGCGTTGATCACGTGCAGATCAAGTCCCAGGCGTTGCGCCGTGGTCCTGGCAACGGCCTCCTGCTCGCGCAAATAGTTATTCTCGCCCGGCAGGGACACCACAATGCTTAGCCTCTTCATACCGTTCTCCTGAAGTCCAGCGCCATGCAACCGCGCTCGACTGAAAACCTGGAACAGACAGGAACCCTGGGCTGTCTTCGAGTCACAAAACCGAGCCAGAAAATCGAGCAAACAAATTGCGCCTGGGCCAGGGACCGAGAGCACTTCGCTTCAAAGCCGTTAGCCCAAAGCATTGTGTATGCGAGATTGTAATGTGTCTTCGCCGATTTTGAACAAGGAAGTTGGAGGCTATTCAACAACGCTTTTTTCTTGATTTGAAGAGGCTTAACGAACAGGCAGTTTCTTTACGCGGCCATGGAAGTGATAATCGCGCAGTCCATCGAGTCCGGCCCACGCGGAATGATATTCGGTGTAGAGATCGTTGGGATCGCCAGCCCACGAGCCATCCGGGCGTTGCGTGGATACGAGAAATCGCGAACCTTCAGCTACCTGCGGATCATTTTCAAATCCGGTGGCTTTCAGGCAATCCAGCGCTTCGCCCACCATTTCAGGATCTTCATCCTCAATCGCCTGTTTCAATTTACGCCGCAGAAAAACCAGTTCACTGGGCAGGAGAGAACTTGAGACACGACGTTCATGGTAGCGATCCAGTGTGTAGATGACGTGCGTGATGGCATAGAAAATGTCGAATTCCGTGTCGTCGTCATAGCCTTCATACGGACGCAGGCGCGGCAGCCATTGCAGCACATCGCGATAATGAGTTCCCAGCCGTATGCCGTACGCATCGCCAAAAAAGGTCACGATCAAAGCGCTGTACCATTGATCGTAACGACCAGGATTGTCGAGACGTGGAGGCCCGTGCGCGGGTCAAAGCCGAGGTAATCCTGTGCGCTAAATTTCGCGGCGGCCCGGCGCAGTTCAGCTTTGAATCGACGGTCAGGAAACCCGAGCCGGTCAGCGGAGTATGCTCCCGTCACAAGCAGGAAGATGCCGGCTGGATTTGCATCGGCCGGAACGTGCCGGTGAGATTTGCGCCAGCGCTGCGCCAGTTCACGCCCCGTGCGTCGCGCGGACTCACTTACCTCATGATCGCGGGCGGTATGGGCGATGGTATAGAAACACCACAAGAGATCTGCGCCATAGCGGGAGAAGTTCGCGTCATCTTGCGCAGTCCTGTGCAGAAAGTTCAGAGCGCGATTGATGGCCGCATGACGGTCCTCCAAAGAGGACGCATGCAATGTGCCCGCCGCCGCAATCGCAGCAAGAAAACAACAGAGCAAGAAACGCACGGCGGGATTATAGCGAAATGGACATGCGGGCAAGAAGGCGCGGTGAACGTATGGAATCCCATCCTTCGCAAAATGCGCGAAGGATGGGCACCGCGCTTGGGCAGAAAAAAGCGGGAAGATTTCCCGCCTGCTTATTAATCAGGGTTTCACACAGAAACATCCGAACTGGTTGCACCTAAAGACCAGTCCGGGCATGCAGGTGATCACGTTGGTGCTGGTTGAGATACGCGGTTTCGTGGCGCTTGGCGCCTGAGCGTTCGACGCCATCAGCGGCGTGCACAGCAATGCTGCAACGATCAAGAGTTTTTCGAGGTTTATCATTTTCATAAGTCCTCCGGGCTTTTTGGATTCGCGCGTTGCGCGATGTGATTGCGTTCAATTTCGCATTGTAAGCCGTCTTGTTGGAGCAGAGGCTGTTCCTCCAGCCGATTTTCCAGAGATCTTCCCATTTTGGAACAGGTTTGAATCAGAGAACACTTCTCTTTAATCTTGGTCTTTCAGGTCGGTAGTTGCTTGGCGGCTGTTAAGACTTAATCGGCGTCCCCGCCGAACTTCCTCGCGGCCGCCTGAAGCGCTGACAACAAAAACCTATAACAAGAAAGGAGATTGAATATGGCAAATAAAAAAGAAAACAGAATACTGGGCCGCATGGGCGCTCGTGAGCTGAGCGATCAGGAAACCCAAAACGTTCAAGGAGGATTCTTCACGCTAGCGCCCTGCTCAGCGCCTAGCCCCACATTCCCAAACGGGGACGGTGTACCGGCGGACTGCGGCGGCGTGTAATTCGAATCGCAAAACGGGGATGAAGAAAAATCTGCTTCATCCCCATAAAACATTTCTCAGCTGCTAACCACCGCTCCGCCGATTCAGAAATCTATTCGCGACGAGCCTACGGCGTAAAAGGAAGAGGCTCTTTCTGCGCTTTTACGGCACGGCTGAAGCCGTGCCCTGACACTTGCCCTCACGGTGGATACCGGAGTCGCGGTCATTGCGGAATTTAGAAACTGTGCGACGAACGGTATGAAATCCCACCCTTTGCAAAAGCGGCAAAAGGATGGGTCATCCAGTTTAGGTAGTCGGAAAAAGGGGAACCAATAGGCCACCCGCTCTTATCGAGGGCACCCACGGTATTGTGAGTTAAAGAAAAGCCAGATTGGGTGGGCCCGCCTTACTCCTTTACCGCGACGGGGCCTGCGCTCGGACATTCCTCCAGGACTTCAATGGTGATTTCTCGAATACAAAATTCTTCATGCGTGGCGTGCGATAGAGTGGTTACGCTGTGCAGTGCCAGAGCACCGGCTTCGATATCGTCTGCCAGTTGGCGCAACGCCGCAACCGCTTTGGTGTCATTCAGCCCGAAAGCGTACTTGCCTGCTCGATCGGCACAGTCGGCTGCCCGGATGGGCTTTCTGCTCCCATTTGCCATTCAGATGTTCTCCTTTGGGCCAACAACGGCCCGAAACTCATACCTTGCACGTACCGAGCTCTGTCGTGCGCTGCAGCCGCAGCCGTTCGTGAATGCAAACCACACGCCATTTTTCTTTGATTTCGCACCACCATAGCGACACTTGGGCGGGCCTCAAAAGAAAAATGTGGCCAGAGGTTCGCAGGATGGGGTGAGTGACAATCGATCATTATTTGTTGAGGAGAAACGCCGGGTCTCTCGCTCTCAGCCTGATAACTCTGTTTACCTTTGCGAGTCGGATTTGGTACGGTTACTAGCAAACCGATGGACAAACATGGTGCGCACAGATCGCTGAGGCTTCCGCGGAAGGTATTCGTCTTCCTGTTTGTGATCGCAACCGCTCTTGGATTAGCCGAATCCGTTGCCTGGTATGCGCAGTTAACGTCTCTGGGAACGCCGGCTTCTTTTGCAAGTGGGTTGCTCTGGTATTTTCTGGAGATTTATCTATGGCTGGCTTTATGTCCTCTCATTTTCGCCGTTAACCGCCGCTTTCCGCTGGCTCCGCCAAGAGTCCATATCTACATCTTGCACGTGCTTATGGCGATCATTCTTCCATCGTTGACGCGCCTGTTGGGATTATCCATCGACAGGCTAGTGGATCCGGGGTTCACAGCTAACATCCCTTTTACATTCCGATATCTGGCTGTGTACTGTGCTTATCGCACACCCGGCCAAATGGTGATGTATTCGCTCATTCTGGCTCTCTTCTGCGCGCATGATTACTACGAAGGGCTGCGGGAGGAAGAGGAACGCCGGGCGCTTCTCGAAACTCAACTGGCAAGAGCCGAGTTAATGGCCCTGCGCATGCAATTGCACCCTCACTTCCTCTTCAACACACTGCATTCCGTTTCCGCGCTGATTGAGAGCCGTCCGAGCGAAGCCATTCGCATGATTGCCAGGCTGGGCGAATTCCTGCGCCTTTCGATCGATGGACGCGACTCGCGGATGATCTGCCTGGAAGAAGAAATTCGCTTTGTCGAGCTGTATTTTGGGATTGAGCGTGTGCGTTTTGAAGATCGCGTGCGCCTCCGGGTGAATCTTGGTCCCGGCACGGAATCAGCTCTGGTTCCAAATCTGATCCTTCAGCCCCTGGTTGAGAACGCACTGCGTCATGGCGCGTGGGAGCATGGAGGAGCGGCCCGAGTGGAAGTAGCCTCACGGGCGGTGGACCATTCCGTGGAGATTATCGTCCGGAATGAGCAGGAGAGTACTCCCGAGGCGGCTAAGCTGATTCGGGAAGGAGTCGGCCTTGCCAACGTGAGGTCCCGTTTGCAATTGTTATATCCAGAACGGTTTCGGTTTGAATATGGCTGGAATTCACCCGGGGTGTTTCAGGTCCTGATCGCGCTCCCCGCCTCTCAAGGAGAGACAACACGATGAATCGCAGTGGAGCGCGTCTTACTCAGAAACCACTGGCAGAGAAACTACGGGTGATGGTCGTCGATGATGAAGGCCTGGCGCGGAACTTCCTGCGCCACATGCTTGAGAAGGACGACGACATTCAGGAAATCCAGGAGTGCAGCAGTGCGAGCGAGGCCCGGGAGCGCATCCAGCAATGTTGCCCGGATATCCTGTTCCTTGACGTCAAGATGCCGGGACTGTCCGGTTTCGATTTGCTGGAAAAATTATCAGAAGAAGATCAGCCCGTCATAGTGTTTACCACGGCGTTTGCAAACTATGCGCCCAGGGCCTTCGATATTCAGGCCTGCGATTATGTAATGAAACCGTTCGATGAAGACCGGCTATTTCTGGCCCTGGATCGGGCCAAAGAAGCGCTAAGAAACCAGCTCAGACGAGCGCGATCTCCCTTTCGAATTACGGTGGCCGACCGAGGACGGAACATCAGGCTATGCGCGGATGACATCATCTGGATGGCGGCCGAGGACAACTACGTCAGAATCCGTTGCGGCACAGAAACTCTGCTGGTCCGTTCAACGCTGAACAAGTTGGAGCGCGATTTCAAACAGGACGTCCTGCTCAGGGTTCATCGCTCGTGGATTGTCAATGTGAATAGCGTGAAAGAGATCCGACAAACCCGCAATTATCAATACACGCTCGTTCTGGCAGACGGTACAGCCATTCTGTCGAGCCGCCGGTATAAACACTCTCTTCGGACCACCTTTCAGATCTGAGGCCTGCTGCAGCCGCGGTCCGCTGTCGTGCGGCGGACGGTGTGGCAGTCGATTAACGGCGCGTTTTTAAAGAGCAGATCTATTCGCGCTCCGCTGCGCTGCGCGACGAGCCTACAGCGTAAGGAAGAAATTCTTTTCTGCGCTTTTACGGCACGGCTGAAGCCGTGCCCTGACACTTGTCCTCACGGTTGACACCGGAGTCGCGACCATTGCGGAATTTAGAAACGGTGCGACGAACGGTGTGAAATCCCACCCTTCGCAAGAGCGGTGAAGGATCAGCTACCTCAACATTGCTGTGAGCGGGAAGAAGAACAAAGGAAAGGTGGTTCTCTCCAGCTTTCAGGACGATCCTAACCGGCCCAAGAGATCTTTTTCGCGCTCGGCCTGAAGTTTCCCAATCCATACAGCTTTGACTTCACCATTTTCATTGACCAACAGAACCGTTGGCGTCCCGGACACCTGAATATCCGGTAAAGGAGACTGCTGGACCAAATCAACCTTCACGGCTTTTGCCGCCAAGTAAGACGTTGCTTCTAAGGGCGATTGTGGGAACACGGCAACTGTACGGACGTTTTTCTCTTCCGCTGCCTTTACCAACTGCCGATAGAATGGAGCGCTTTCCGTACAGAAATGGCAATTGGTTGATAAAGCCAGAACCAGCGTCTTTCCATTGGCTTTCCAATTGACATCTTTGAGCTTTATCTTTGAGCCAATGACAATAGATTGCGGATTTGACTGGTGTCCGAGGTTGTTGCGCAAAAGCAATGTTGCCGCCAATAAGGCAACAATGACGATTCCAACATTCGCAACCAGTTCAACTCTCTTTGCAGTTCGTTCATTACTAATGCCCGCCATTGTTGCCTCCTGTCATTTTGGATCGAGTGAAATAGGAATCAGCAATTGCCAAAGCAACACTGATTGCAATCAAACAAATTCTGCCTGCAAATATCATCGCATCCAAACTGCCCGATGCAGGTTGCCTCACACGCCACATAGTCAGCATGGCATTGGTCCGTGCATTGGCTCGCAGCGGCAGGCGTTGGTTGAATCAGAACCAGCACCGCCACCATCAAAGCGAAGAGAATAGTTAGCCGCATAGCAATTTTAACATAGGTAGACATGCTTTCTTATTCCTTCTTTCTTGCCATTTTGTCTCTCTCTAACATGGCAACGGAAATTATAGAACTAAATAAAATGAATGAAACTACTTGCACCATATATTTATAGTTATCTAGTTTCATATTGGAGCTTGTACCAAAGTGGAATTAGTGTCAGTTATTTTCATAACTATTAGAAACTCTTAACTTTTTGCCCGACTTGTCACATCCTTGCAGCAGATATTGCGCCTAACTAAAAGCCAGAGCGGAAAAGGTGGGCCACCCGCCGAACGCTGCCTGTTTGCGTTCCGCTGCGCTGCGCGCAAGCCTACGGCGTAAGAAGGAGTTCGAAACTCAGTGAGCTCCAAAATGGAACTTACTTTGTTTGAAATGTCATCAATTATCCCGAACAGCGTATGCAGTTGGACTACACTATGCCAGAAGTAAAATCTTGAATTAGGGAGAATCTGAGTCCATGAAATCCACCAGCAAATGGTTTCTCATTTCACTCTTTCTTCTGTTCACAATAGGAGCAACGGCGCAAACGGTAACAAATGGGCAGGCAACAGCAGTTCAGGCGAATGCGCTAACTGTTTCTGCGACAGCAGAACCCGCGCATCTGGATGGGCCAGCCGCGCTCTTTATGCTCCATTTACAGCGCCGAGGCCTGCACGATCGCACATTGGTGACGGGTCTAAACGCGGGCCTTGCCACAACCCACGCGGACTTCCCCCCGACGACGTTCTGTCCCGGTCCCCCAGGGCAACCGGATGGTGTTTGCACAGACGGGTTGGTCTGTTGCGATTGCATCGGCAACGCCAAATGCACGACCTCGACGGAATGTCACCTGGAATGCATTCAATAGAGGATTGTAGCTTCCAACTGCCAGGCTTCCGGCAAAGACATGCCTACACAGGCGCATTCACTTCCTGTGACCGGAGTTGCACTGGATAAGACCAACAGCCTTATCGGCTGCAGGCTGGTTAACACCGATTTGGACGATGTAAAACGGGGGTTTGCGCTTTCTAAGGGAGCGCTGATGGGCCAAAGGGCGTCCAGGACAGCTTTTTGATCATTTCGGTGAAGAGCGTTTTGCGGCCGTTCGAATTCGGGGTCTATGCTGAGGTTGTCTGGCACTCGATTGCGATACCGTTAGGCGACACGTGTTTAAAGAGCAGGAATCTATTCGCGCTCTGCTGCGCTGCGCGACCGGCCTACGGCGCAAGGAAATAATCCTTTTCTTTGCTTTCCCGGCACTTGCCCTTCAGCTCGCAAGCTCGCCTCGGGACCGTGCCTCGTTCGCCGTTGGCGAAGGCCGGCCTAAAGGCCTGCCCTGAAAGCACCAGCCGTCCCGTTGCGCGGGACTGGATATGGATGCGGCGGACGGCGTGGAATTCCACCCTTTGCAAAAGCGGAAAAGGTGGGCCACCCGCCGGCTCTCCCGAGTCGCTCCGGGTGTACACCGCAGAAGCGCGTACAGCAAAAGCGATCCCAAAAGGCATTAACTCTCCTGTATATTCTCGCTATTCAGGCTTTCGATCAAAGGAGACCGACAATGGCGCAGAGTAAGTCCTTGACGTTTTTTAAGTATTTGACGCTGGTTGCGGTGACTGCCGCATCTTGCCTTTTAATTGCAAAAGAACCGCGGCCGATAACTCTGCAAGATCTGCAAAGCTTGAGTCCTAACTCCATTTACTACCTTCAGATCTCACCCAATGGTCGCCGCATCGTCTATACCACGTGGGGAAATGCATCTGAAGGCGTTGTTCCGGAAAGCAATCTATGGATCGTGGATGCCCGGCCTAACAGCACTCCCCGTCAGATGGGGCGGGGTATGCTTCCCCATTGGTCCCCTGACGGCGAGCACCTTGCATACTACACACCGAGCGCGAGCAACCGGCAGCTTTGGGTGCTGGATGTGAGAACTGGTAAACCGCGCCAGATTACGCATCTGGGCGACGGCATCGAAATCAGCCAATACACGTTTTTTGATGCATGGGGGTTTGATCCTCTCTGGTTTTCCTGGTCACCAGATGGAACCAAATTGGCTTTCACATCGTTGGTGGCTAAGGAAGGCACTCAGTCGGGTATGGCACCCGCAGCCAAGCAGGCAGCTCCTGGAGCGGACCCTAAGCAGGGATTGCCTTTGATACTCACCTCAACAACTCCGTACCCCTGGACGATGCACGGCGTATTCGCCGCATCGGAGGGAAATGAACGGGATCCCAGCGCAAAAGTTGATCCCTTTAAAGTAGGCCAGATATTCATTGCCGACGTTAACACCGGCAAGGTTGAACAACTGACTCACGGCGATGATAACTACTTCAATCCGCAATGGTCGCCCGATGGGAAATCAATAGTGTGCGCGTCGATGGAAGGCGCTCTAAACTGGACCGATTTCAAGAGAGCAAACCTGTACGTGTTCAGAGTTGATTCGAAAGCTCGGCATGCCGTAACGACGGGCGATGGCATAAAACGATTGCCCGCCTGGTCGCCCGATGGGAAGTGGATCGCATTCGCAGGAGCTGAACGCCTGTCTGGTACCCGGCAAGTCTATGTGATTTCTGCTGACGGAACAGGCACTCCCAAGAATCTGACGGCGCAATTCGGAGGGCCCAAGAGTTTAGAAGAGAGCTTTTACCACTTTATGTGGGCCCCTGACAGCCGCTCCGTCATCGTCAACCGTGAGAATGGTCTAGCCAAGATCGACATCGGTGATCTCCATTCAACACCCATAGTCTCGCCCGGGGGAATGATTAATGAGGAGACTATGTCAATATCGCGGACCGGAGTTCTGGTTTGGGAAAAGATGGACGAACGGCACTGGGGTCTCATCGAGATGATTGACGGCAATTCCACTTCGCCATCTCTGGTGGCTGACGCAAATCCACAGATGAAAGAGTGGGCCATGGGCGAACAAGAGTTGGTGCGGTGGAAGAACTCTCGCGGCGATCAATTAGAAGGCGTGCTGATCAAGCCGGCTGGCTACCAAGAAGGGCATAGGTATCCGCTGATTGTGGATTGCTATCCCGCAATTGGGCAGGAATTACATGAGTTTTATGGCGACACGATGGGCGGGAACCAATCTTTCGCATCCCGTGGCTATGCCGTATTTTTCCCTGTTACTCGCGCCCCGCACGTGTGGCAAACGGTAGTCAAAAGTGAAGCTTTCATGCAGGCGGTGAAAGGACCTGATGGATGGGCAGTGATGGTGGATGACATCATGTCGGGAGTGGATGAGTTGATACGCAGAGGAATCGTAGATCCTGACCGCATGGGATTGACTGGCTTCAGCAATGGAGGGGGAGTTGCTGACTATCTGGTGACAGCTACGCCTCGCTTTAAGTGCGCGGTATCGATCGCAGCTGTAGCGCCCGATTGGCTTTCTCAATTTTTCTTCCCTGCGGGCGGAGGTCCTCCTGCGGGGGTCGTGCAATGGTACGGCAAAGACCGTACGCCATGGACTGATCTGGAAGGGTGGACAAAAATGTCTGCCGTTTACCGCTTACCAAACGTGACTACGCCAATGCTTTTGGCTGTGGGCGACAAAGATGTTTTTTTTCTGCAGGGCATGATCGAGATGTATCAGGGATTGCGATATCTGGGCAAAGACGTGACCTTACTTCGCTATGAAGGCCAAGGGCATGGGTTTGAAGGGGCAGCGATGACAGACTTCTGGCGGCGCGAAAATGAGTTCTTTGATCGTTATCTCAAGCCCGAAGCAAGGCCGAATTAGGCGCTCAATCAAACCTAGCAGCAAAAACGGTTTTTACATTTGGAGTAGTCGGGCGACGTGGCAGGCCAATTCGCTGCGTTGACCGAAAGTTTGAGGGCGGCCGCCCGCCGAACGCTGCCTGTGCGCTCCGCTGCGCTGCGCGCCATGCCTACGGCGTAAGGAAGGAATTTCTTTCTGCCCTTTTATGGCACGGCTGAAGCCGTGCCCTGACACTTGTTCTCACGGTGGACACGAAGGCGCGGGTAACGTTGGAAAAGGGGCCCGCGCTGATTGGTAGCCCTTGAGAGCAGCGGAGCCGATTCCTCGGGCCTCACAGAAGCTATGTGGAGAATTCAGGCAGCATTGATGCTCGGCTCTCGGAACGGCAGGTCGTTGTGTGGGGACTGCGGTGAGCGTGAGCAGTTTGTCAGCGGGACACGATGCGGAGATGCAAGATCGTTTCTAGTTCGACGGACAATCCAGAATGCAATCTGCATCACGGTTGATGTGCTGCCCTGAATCGAACACCTATCCCCCTCGACATGCTATCCCGAATCCCGACGGGCGAGCCTTGGTGAAGCCGAAGAGGTGAGGGACCGGCTCCGCGGGTCTCTGGGGGATTATGAAGCTTAGGATTTCGGAGTTTTCCGCTTGAGCCTGATAAGAGCATCGGGTTCCAGCTTCCAGCCCGGATCTTCTTCCCACTCGCGGCTCAGATCAGCCCAGTCAGGATTTTCAGCGAGAATGAGTTTTAGTTTCTTCTCGCGCCGCCAGCCTTTGAGTTCGATCTCGCGCATCCTTGCGCTGATAGGGCTCTCAAAAGGTTCACACCAGACAAGCATGTAGAACTCATATCGCGCGGTGAAGCTATCAGGATAGAGTTTGTTTTGGTGCTGGAATACGCGATACGGCAACGTGCTGGTGGATCCCACATACAGCCGTCGCGACTTGTTTGACATGATGTAAGTCCAGTAGGTCTTCATGCGTGCGCTCCAGATTGTACACGCCTTGAGAGCAGCGGAGCCGATTCCTCGGGCCTCACGGAAGCTGTAACGATGGTTATACTGCGTCGATGTTCGGCTCTCGGAACAGCGTGTTGTTGGGTAGGCGTGGTGGTTTGGCCTGAGCAGTTTGTCAGCGGGACACAGTGCGGACTTTTCAGATCGTGCTTTGTCCCGCTCGTCGCGCCGTCCCGACCGAAACGCCATCCCCCTCGACATGCCATCCCGAATCCCGACGGCGAGCCTCGGTGAGCCGAAGCGGTGAGGGATCGGCTCCGCTGCTTTATAGGATTTTGAACAACGCCGCTTGATCGGCGCGGAGCTTTAAGATTGACGCGATTTGTTTCGACCCGACAGGTATGCGTCCGACCAGTTTGATAGCCCTTGAGAGCAGCGGAGCCGATTCCTCGGGCCTCACAGAAACTATGTCGAGCTTTATGCAGCGTTGATGCTCGGCTCTCGGAACAGCGTGTCGTTGTGTGGGCGTTGTGTTTGACGTGGGCAGTTTGTCAGCGCGAGACGATGTGCGGATCTAAGATCGTGTCCTCCTCGACGTGCCGTCCTGATCCCGGACTCCATCTCCCGCGACCTGCTATCCCGAATCCCGACGGCGAGCCTTGGGGAGCGGAGCGGTGAGGGATCGGCTCCGCTGCTTTGTAGGATCGGCGACGAGTTTCAAGATTGACGCGATTTGTTTCGACCCGGCAGGTATGCGTCCGCCCAGATTGGTAGCCGCATTATCAGTTGGCCAGGGCCAGAAATCGGACATCCGGGCCAACGAAAGACATGCTTCTGCGACCCAGAATTATGGTGGGACAGCCCATGTATGGAGAGCCGTTGCTTGATTCTCCGCTGATGTGCGCTCCGATTAACGAGATGGGCGTGGTGTTGCTGTTTGGCGGCGTGGCCCGGCAACTGGGCTTTTACATAACCCGCGTGCAATCTGAATTTCCCGATTGCGAAGCGTTACGCCGGGTAGAGCGCGACCGTTGCCAGCTGGTGAAAATTGAATTTGAACACGAGAGCCGGAATTTTCTTTTCCATGGCCATCCGCTGACAGGGGCCGACTTGATTGTGTGCTGGAGCCATAACTGGCTGGATTGTCCGCTGGAAGTGATTGAGCTGAAGAGCCTGGTGGGAAAACTGGGACTGGGGATAGAACAGAAATTGATTTTGCCGGAGAAACTTACCACTGATTAACACTGATGACACTGATCTGAACGGAGAAAAACTTTTGCCGCAGATTTACGCTGATGAACGCTGATAGAAAAAATCAAAACCTACCACGGAGGCACGGAGACACGGAGAAAAACAAGATCGGTGATCGCGCGTGATCGGGTCATCCGGTGATCGAAAAGCAAAAGCCGAAAAAACTTACCACTGATGAACACTGATGACACTGATTGGAACGGAGAAAAACTTTTGCCGCAGATTTACGCTGATGAACGCTGATAGAAAAACCAAAACCTACCACGGAGGCACTGAGACACGGAGAAACCCAAGATCGGGTGATCGCGCGTGATCGGGTGATCGCGCGTGATCGGGTGATCCGGTGATCGGAAAAGCAAAACCGCAGGCAAACTTACCGGGGATTAACGCGGATTGTCGCGGATGGAGAGGCGGATGAATTTGAGTGAGAAAACCAATTACAATAAAGGATTCCGCCTCACTCGCCGAGACTGCATGCGTCTATGCCCGCAGAACGGCGGCAAAAGATCGAGAAACACGGGTAACCATGGCTGTAACTGGAAACACATCGGAAAAAGTAAAGGTCGCGGAGAGCGAAAGCATTATTGTGCGCGGAGCACGTGTGCACAATCTCAAGAACATTGATTTTGAGATTCCGCATAACCAGCTCACGGTGGTGACGGGCGTTTCCGGGAGCGGCAAGAGTTCCCTGGCCTTTGACACGATTTATGCCGAGGGACAGCGGCGCTATGTGGAGTCGCTTTCAGCATATGCCCGGCAATTTCTGGAGCGCATTGAGAAGCCCGATGTTGACCTGATTGATGGCATTGCGCCGGCGATTGCCATAAGGCAGAAGAATTCGACCCGTAATCCTCGGTCAACGGTAGCCACGGCCACGGAGATTTACGACTACCTGCGGTTGCTCTATGCGCGCGTGGGGCGCACGTTTTGCCGGAACTGCGGACAGGGAGTAAAGAAAGATACGGTAGATGAAGTTGCGCAGACGATTTTAGGTTTGCCAGAAGGCACGCGGCTGAATGTGCTCTTCCCTGTCTTGGCAGTGACGCCGCCGTCGGCCAAGCCGGAAAAAGGAAAAACGGGAGGCCGAAAAAAGAAGTCAGCAAAAGCTGCGGTGATTTCTGAAACAGCGGTGAACGCGCTGCGCGAGCGCCTGTTTGATCTGCGCAAAAAAGGTTTTGGCCGGCTCTTCCAGAACGGACAGATCTTTGAGTTCGCGACGCCGGAGTCGCTGCTGGACATCGATTTCAGCCAGCCCGTGTATGTGCTGATTGATCGCATTGTTACAGGGCCAGATCAGCGGACAAGAATTGTGGACGCGCTGGAGACTGGATATCGAGAAGCGGGAGAGACAGTATTTGAGCTGGCGGTACCGGTGCAGTCGAACGTCGATGCCGCGCCCGACGCTGATTTTGATGACTTGGCAATGATGGTGACACCCATGCAGTGGCGATTCAGCCATCGCTTCGAATGCAAGACGTGCCACATTAAGTATGAAGAGCCGGAGCCGCCGCTGTTTTCATTTAACAATCCTTTTGGCGCGTGCCCCAGGTGCCAGGGATTTGGCAACACGATAGATTTTGATTTGAACCTGGTGATTCCGGACGTGACGAAGACGCTGAGTGAAGGCGCGATTGAGCCGTTTACCAAGCCGAAGTATCGTCCGTGGCAGGCGGAGTTGCGGAAGTTTGCGCGGCAGAGTGGCGTGCCGTTTGATGTGCCGTGGCAGGACTTGAGCAAGGAGCAGCGAGAGCTGGTAATAGAAGGCGAAGGCAAGTTTCCCGGCATACAGGGATTTTTTGCGGCGCTGGAACGCAAGAAATATAAGCTGCATGTGCGCGTGTTTTTGAGCAGGTATCGCGGGTATGCGGTGTGTCCGGAGTGCGGCGGAGGCAGGCTGCGCGCGGACGCGCTGCAAGTGAAGATTGATGGCAGGAATATCCGCGAGCTGACGCAGTTGACGGTGGAAGCCGCAGCAGAATTCTTTAAGACGCTGAAACTGTCACCGGAGAAAACGGAGATTGCAGGAAAAATTCTGGAGCAGATTCAGGAACGCTTGAAATTCCTGAACGATGTTGGCCTGGAGTATCTGACGCTGGATCGGCTGGCTTCAACGCTGAGCGGCGGTGAAGCGCAACGCATTCAGCTGGCAACATCGCTGGGATCGCGGCTTGTGGGCGCGTTGTACGTGCTGGATGAGCCGTCGATTGGGCTGCATAGCAGGGACACGGCGAGGCTGGTGTCGATTTTGCATGAGCTGCGGAATCTGGGCAATACGATTCTGGTCGTGGAACACGATCCTGAAGTCATGCGCGCAGCGGACCTGATCCTGGACCTTGGTCCCGGCGCGGGAGAAAACGGCGGCAAGGTGATGGCGTCGGCCACGTATGAGCAGATCAAGGGGATGCCGCAGTCGCTGACGGGAAGATATCTGAACCAGGAGCTGCGGATACAGATTCCGCAGAATCGTCGAACGCCGGGCGTGCCCATGATACGCATTGAAGGCGCGCGGGCGCACAATCTGAAGAACATCAATCTGGAAATTCCGCTCGGCATGCTGGTGGCAATTACGGGCGTGTCGGGCTCGGGGAAATCAACGCTGGTGCATGACGTTTTGTACCAGGCGCTGGCCGCGGAAAAAGGCATCACTGCTGGCCCCGGCCCCGCCGCGAGCGGATTTAAGCACGTCACTGGCGGCCAATACATTGCCGATATAATTTTAGTCGATCAATCACCCATTGGCCGGACTCCGCGCAGTAATCCTGTAACTTACATCAAGGCATTTGACGCGATCCGCGAAGTTTTTGCGTCTGTCCCTGAAGCGCATAAGCACGGCTACGGCGCGGGCCATTTCAGTTTTAATATCCCGGGCGGCCGATGCGAAACGTGCCAGGGTGATGGCACTGTGACTGTCGAAATGCAGTTCCTCGCCGATGTCGAGCTGATCTGCGAAGATTGCAAAGGCACACGCTACAAGCCGCAGATTCTCGACGTCCGCTATAAGGGCAAGAACATTCATGAGGTGCTAAACCTCACCGTGCGTGAATCGCTGCAATATTTCGCTGGACATCCTAAGATCACTGACAAGATGCGCGTGCTGGAAGAAGTTGGTCTCGGCTATCTGCGGCTCGGCCAGTCCGCCACCACGCTGAGCGGTGGCGAAGCGCAGCGCATGAAGCTTGCGGCGCATCTTGTTCCCACCGGACGCGCGCAGGGATTTGATCCCGCCACGCCCGAAGAAAAAGAGCAGCGCAAGCGCGCTCGCGCCGGCAAAGGTGCGCTCTATATTTTTGACGAGCCAACCACCGGCCTCCACTTTGATGATGTCAGCAAGCTGCTCGCCGCTTTCCGCAAGCTTATAGATGCCGGCGGTTCCGTGCTCTGCATAGAACATAATCTTGATGTCATCAAAGTTGCCGATTGGGTCATTGATCTCGGCCCTGAAGGCGGCGGACGCGGCGGGCAGATTGTTGTGGCGGGCCCGCCGGAAACCGTGGCAAAATCTGCAAAATCCCACACCGGAAAGTGGCTGGCGCGCATCTTAAAGAGCGAGAACTCTGGATCGAATGGGCATCATTAAAGCTATTGCCGTTGCGTTGCTGGCAAGTCTCGCTCTGCCCGCGCTCGCGCAAACACGCCCGACTCATAGATCCCATCAGCAAACAGCCACCGCAGACGACCACACCGCAGACGCGCTTAAAGACGCCGAGTCTCTTCTGCAAAAACAGCAGTACTCTCAGGCCGAAGAAAAGTTGCAAGCGCTCATTGCCACTCAGGCTGAAAACCCTCAAGCCTGGTTCGATCTCGGATTCGCCCAAAGCCATCAAGGCAAGAATGCCGAAGCCATCGCTGCCTATAAAAAAGCCACGCAGCTCGATCCCAAATGGTTTGAAGCACAACAAAATCTTGGCCTCGCTCTCGCCAAATCCGGCGACCTCACTGCGTCCGCTTCCGCTCTAAAAACGGCAGTCACTCTCACTCCGACCACCGGCGGCAAGCAGGCGCTCGCCGACGCATGGCTCTCGCTGGCTCAGGTTACGGAAGAAAGCCAGCCGCAAGATGCGCTCGCAGCCTATCAAAAAGCCGCTGAACTCGATCCCGAAAACTCTGAAGCGCAACTCGGCATCGCCCGCATGGCGGAGCACTCCGGCAACGCTGCCGCCGCTGAGCAACAATATCTTAAGCTCGCCGAAGCCGGAAACAATAACAGCATTGAGCAGCTCATCAGCCTCTATCTCAAGCAAAAGCGCTTCTCCGACGCCGAATCCTGGCTGCACAAATACATTTCCGCCAACCCCCAAAGCACCGCAGCAGAACTTCAGTTAGGCAAACTCCAGGCCGCTGAAGGAAAATTGCAGGAAGCCATCGCCACACTTGAGCCGTTGTACAGAACTTCTCCCGATTCCACAATCGCTCGTGATCTCGCCAGTCTCTATCTTGAAACCAAGCAATACCCTGCTGCCGCCGATCTTCTTCGCCCACTGATCGCGCAGAATCCCACTGACGCGCAGCTTCATCTCGACTACGGCACCGCCCTCATGCATCAGCTCAAGTATCCTGAAGCGCAAACGATCTTACTCAAAGCCGTCCAGCTCAACCCAAACCTTGTCCAAGGCTATTCTGATCTCGCTTACGCTGCGGAACAAAACAAGAATTACGAGCTCACCATCCGCGTCCTGGACGCGCGCGCCAAGCTCCAGCCGGAAACCCCGGCCACATATTTTCTCCGCGCCACCGCGTACGATAATCTAAGAATGTACAAACCTGCGGCGGCAAACTATAAGCTTTTTCTTGGGGTCGCCGCCGGCAAATTCCCTGATCAGGAGTTTCAGGCACGCCACCGGCTCAAAGCGATTCTACCGAACTAACAATGTCAAAACCCATTTTCATTCTTATCCTGCTCTCGCTCGCGTTCGCCGCTAACGCGGAGCAAAAGACCGTCGACCAGCTCAAGGCTGAAGCTGAGCACGCTGAGCCCGGCCAGCAAGGCCGTCTTTACGCTGAAATCGCTGAATCGCTCGTCTCGGTTGCAGACAAGCAGTTTACTGACGGAGAATCCGTCAAAGGCCACGCCACCGTGCAGGAAATTTTGCAATACGCCACCAAGGCACATGATCTCGCCATCCAGACGCGCAAGAAGATGAAAGAGACGGAAAAATCTCTTCGCGAGTGTCACCGCCGCCTGGAAAACATGAAGCGCACCCTGGCTGCGGAAGACCGTCCCAGGGTTGAGGCCGTGGAAAAGGAGTTGGAAAGACTTACTGAAGAAGTGCTCGAATCCATGTTTGCCCCGCCAGACAAGAAAAAGGACCACAAATGAAAATCGCTACGAAAATAATTTTGCTGTTGCTGCTGCTGAGCGTGGCTGCCTCCGCCAAAAGGCGCGATCCCCTGACTGAAGCTGAAGCCGATCAGCTTCGTGAAGTGGCCATGGAGCCTTACAATCGCATCAAGCTCATGATCAAGTTTACTGAGGCGCGTCTTCTGGCCATTGATCACATTCGTCTTGATCCCAAGCAGGCGGCGGACCGTGGCAAGCAGATCCATGACCTGCTGGAAGATTTCACCAGCCTCATGGACGAAATCAACGACAATCTTGATCAATATGAAGCTCGCCCGCTGGATAAAGATACGGTCAAGCAATACCACAAGGGATTGAAGGAGTTGCTTGATGCTGACGCGCGCTTTGAACAGCGGCTGAATGCGCTCAAGTCAGCCAGCGAAACTGATCCTGTCACAAAAAAAGAAGCTCCCGATTTCCGATTTGTCTTGCAGGACGCCATGGATTCCCTCAAGTCCAACGCGGATGTGGCGCGTGAATACATGGAAACCACGCACGATCAGAAAGGCGCGTCGGAAAAGAAAAAGTAGATTGTTTTTACCCCGAGCGCAGCGAGGGGGGCCGCTATTGTCTCCAGGATCTATGGGCATGCCACATTCAAATCAGCGTTCTCCCTCCGCAGCTTGCAGGTAATAGGGGCTCCTTCGCTGCACTCGGGATTAAAACAATGACCTCCATCCTCACGCAAATTTTTGAGCAGGCATACCGCGACCTGCGTCCGCGCGCCCCTATGCCGGAATTTGAGGTCCGTTTCTATCGCTTCGCCAACATCAATTGCACCATCCGCCTGCGCCAGGGACGCATCTTTGTCCGCCTCTCAGATCTTCTTGAAGGCGCGCCGGAGCCGGTGCTTTATGCCATCCTGCATATCCTCATTGCCAAACTTCATCGCAAGCCGGTTGATGCGGCCCACGCCGCGCGATACCGCAAATACACAGGCAGTCACGCCATGGCACAAAAGTCGCAACTCATTCGCCAGCTTCGCGGGCGCAAGCGCATTGAGAGTCCCCAGGGCAAGCATTACGATCTCGACCGGATTTTTGACGACCTGAATCTTCGCTTCTTCCACGGCCTTATGGCTCGACCACAAATGACATGGAGCGGCAACAAGTCCCTGCGCAGCCTGGGCCACTATGATCCCGCGCATAACACCATCGTCGTCAGCCGTGTGTTCGATTCCCCGCGCGTCCCGCTCTATGCCATCGAGTATCTTGTCTATCATGAGATGCTGCACCTGCGGCATCCCGTCAAGCTGCGCGGCAGCCGGCGCCTGGTGCATCCGGCCGCCTTCCGTGAAGAAGAAAAATTGTTTCCACAATTCAAAGAAGCTCAGGAATTCTTGAAGCGCCTGGGGACTCTCGACTAGCCGCTCTTCTTTACCGTGCTCCCGATGCGAGGTGAAGGATCTGCTCCGCTGCTCTTCAGGGCAGCCGATCATCGGAGCAGTCCTGGATAGCCCTGTGATGCAGCAGAGCCGATCCTTCGGCTTCGCGGAAACCTTGTCGAAAAACTTTGCGGTTGGTGTGACTCACCCCAGGACGGTGCGCCGCTGGGTGAGATGGATCGCTGAGCGTGATGTATGTAGCGGGTACATCAATTTAGCAAACGCTCTAAATGATCTTTCCCGGGTCCCGCTCGCGGACCGTCTTTCTTGGGTCGCATCGGAACTGTGATCGCCGCCGCAGCCCTGTCCCGAAAATAACCGCAAAATATCAGAACACTTTTCGTTCTCCAGCAGTCTTTCTTCACAGGGAAGGCGAGAAATGGCGGGGCAGGCAATTTTGGGAGATACGGTTCTGAAATCGGCGATTGCCATGGAAGCTGCGGCGCCCACAGTTGAAACGCTGGTGGCAGACCATTCCCGAATGGTCTTTCGCATCGCCTATTCCATCCTGCGCAACCACCATGACGCGGAAGATGCAGCGCAGGAATGCTTTCTTCGGGTATGGAAACAGAAGGACCGCCTGCATGAAGTAAGCAACGCTAAAACATGGCTCGCTCGCATTGCGTGGACAACGGCGCTGGACAAAAGACGTTCCAGTCGCGCAATCGTTTCGCTGAGCATGGTTTCGCTGAGCGATGAGCAAGCGGGAGTGGAACTAGCACAATCGATTCCGGATTTGGCAGTCGCCGCAGATCAACAGCTTGCCAATGCGCAGATGCAGCAAATGCTCGAACGTTTGATTGCTGGTTTGCCGGAAGATCTACGCAACACATTGGAACTATCCACGATCCAGGAGTTGAACTCGGCGGAGATTGCCGAGGTAATGAAGATACCGGAAGGGTCGGTGCGGACGCGACTGTTCCGGGCACGCAAGCAGCTCAAAGAGAAATTAACGGTCCTGCTGGAGGGGAGGAAACATGGCTGACCAGGAAAAAGATAAACGGGTGGACAAAATGCTGGACTCGCTGCTGGCCAACTATTCCTCGGCCGAACCTCGACCGGGGCTGGAAACCCGGATCCTGGCGAGCCTGCGTGAGACGCCAGAAAAGGAAACAGCACACGGATGGTGGAATTTCAAATGGCTTTCGGCGGGAATGGTTGCGGCCGTAATCATCGCGGCTGCGGTATTGATTGGTGGAAGGCATCGAATTGCGCCGCCGACACACGTGATCGTTAAGACCAGCCCAGCTATTCCCCAACCAAACATTCAGCCACGCGCGCCGGCTGTACGCAATGAAACGGTCAAGATTCGTCCGCGCAAACCGTTAGCGCCCACGCGGCCACAGAATGCGGCTCTGGCATTGAATGAGCGTCCGGCAGTCTTCCCCACGCCAACGCCATTATCGGAGCAAGAGAAATTATTGCTCAGTTATTTGGCAGGCACGCCGCGTGAACAGGTGATCGCGCAAAGCCATCCTGACGAGCCGCCAGTGGTGGGCGATCAGGACCAGACTGAAGCCATTCCCGACCCAATGCATATTCCTCAAAAACTCAGCAATACTCGATAAGGAGAGAACCATGAAGATTTTTACCAAGGTGATACTTGCTCTAACGCTTGTCTCAAGCCTGGCGGCACAGCAGCCGGCGAAAGATGCAGCCGACCAGCCAACTAAGGACCAATCAGCCAAGAAAGATATTCTGGCAGGCCGGGAAGGCATGACAGAGAACTTTTTCAAGCTGGCCTTCGTGATGTATGAGCTGGAGGATGGCAAACGCACCAACCAGCGCGATTACATGATGATTGGCAGAACGGACAATCAGCCTTCGAACATAAGGGTTGCTACAAAGGTCCCTATAACTACGCTGGAAAAGGGGGGCGACAAGGCGTATACGTATACTGATGTCGGATTAAGGATTAACTGTTCCATGAAGGAACAAGTGGACCGCAGGTTGCAGCTCCACTGCGATATTGAAATCAGCAGCTTTATCCGCCCGGAGCAGATTGCCAACGCCACTGGGAATGCCGGCCTGGCAGCCCCGTTCCTGCGGACCACGCGAACAGATTCCTGGGAGCTGCTGACACTGGGCAAACCAGCTATTCTCACCACTGTGGACGACATCAACAGTACCAAGCGCATGCAGGTGGAAGTGACTGCGACGAAGTTGGATTGATCAGATGGACAGGAAGAGCAAAGGCGCTGCGGCGCCTTTTGTTTTTTGGCCAGCGGTGTCGGGCGGACTGTTTCCGAATGCAGAGACTCTTGTGCCGTAATTGGAAAGCCGAGAACTTTTACCACAAAGGACACGAAGGAACACAAAGCAGGAGAAAAGCCGACATCACAGATTTGGTTGAATTAAAAATCTGTGCGTCTCGACTACCTGATCCCCGCAAGCAGTTCGTAAGAATGCAGTCGCGCGGAATGGTCATAGATAGCGGAAGCGACCATAAGCTCGTCGGCGGCGGTTTGCCGGATGAATGTTTCCAATCCGGTGCGGATGGTTTGTGGCGAGCCGACAAACGAGCAGGCCAGCATATTGGAAACATGCGCTTTTTCCATGGGCGACCAATACGACTCAATGTCATCAATGGGCGGCGCAAGCTGGCGGCGCGTGCCGCGCACGGCATTGGTAAAGCCCTGCTGGGCAGAGGTAAAAAGCCGTCGCGCTTCTGCATCTGTATCGGCGGCAATTACGTTTATGCCGACCATGGCGTAGGGCTTCTGGAGTTGGGCCGACGGCCGAAATTCCCTGCGATAGACCTGAAGCGCCAGCATGAGCGCGTCCGGAGCGAAGTGGGAAGCGAAAGCATAAGGGAGGCCAAAGTCGGCGGCAAGCTGCGCGCCAAAGAGACTGGAGCCGAGAATCCATATTGGCACGTTGAGCCCAGTGCCGGGAACGGCCTGGACTGTTTGCCCTGCTTGCAGCGGACCGAGAAATGCCTGAAGCTCGCGCACGTCGTCAGGAAAACTATCGGCGCTGTTGGGATCACGGCGCAGCGCTCGCAGAGTTCGTTGGTCAGTGCCGGGAGCGCGGCCAAGGCCAAGATCGATGCGCCCGGGGTAAAGCGATTCAAGAGTGCCAAACTGTTCCGCGATGACGATAGGTGAATGGTTCGGCAACATGATTCCGCCCGCGCCAACGCGGATGGTTTTGGTGCCTCCGGCAACGTATCCGATGACAACGGAAGTGGCGGCGCTGGCAATGCCGACCATATTGTGGTGCTCGGCCAGCCAGAAGCGGCGATAGCCCCAGCGCTCAGCGTGCTGCGCCAGATCAAGGGAATGGTGCAAGGCGTCCGCCGGCGTGGAACCCTGCGCGACGAATGCGAGATCAAGAATAGAGAAAGGGACCAAAGATTCCTTTGTGTGATTCATCAATACTGATGCCTGGAACGTTACTTGAGGTTCACAACTAAAAACAGTGCGGCCTTTTGCGAATCAACCTGGCGCACTCACTTATTGCTTCTGGCTGTAATGGCGCGCAGCTCCGATCCCGGCGGCGAGGTGATCTAAAAGATGATACTGGCGGTGAACGTCCCAGAATTTACCGGTATATTTCAGCGCGTAAGGAAAGGCAGCTCCGGTAGCCAGGCCAACAATAATGGATTCAATATTCGCCGCGCTGGAAGCGGAACTTGGGGTGATGGTTTTATCAAGCACCGTTTTGCAAAGCACGCCACGATCGCCGGGCGGGTCTTCGCCGTCCCATTTTCCGGCTGCGCAGGAGAGCGCCATCTCAGTAATCTGGCCGGCTTCCAGCTCTCGCACGAGTTTGGGATCTTTCAATTTCAACTGCCAGTTTTTCGCAGACTCAATGGCCGCTTTGGCGTCAGGGTACTCTTCAACTTTCTTCACCCACTCAATGCTTGCCGCAATGGCCGTGTTATACGCCATCTGCTGATGAGCAAAGGCAGAAGCTTCATCCTGTTCATGGGCCGGCACTGGCCCGGCATCATGATACTTGGCCTGGGAGACGAGTGGCTGGCCCGCAGTCTCATACTCCCTATAGAGGAGGCGAGAATTATCGTGATTCATGTGCGTGTGCGTATTCACGGCCCCCGCAACAGGAGGATAGATGCCGGTCTTGACCTGGAACGGCCACTTGTCCGGATCGCCGGCCTGATCACGATATTCAAACCATGTGGGCGCGCGAAGTTCACCCGAAGGCAGACGGACGGGCTTTACCGCCGTGTTGTTGAAATCATGATGAATCCAGTCAGAGTGGCTGTAGAAATCCTGAATGGCGTGGAGCGAAGCGCCAAGCACGATCAGCGTCATGACTTTGCGCGTGCGCTCGTCAGCGTTGGTCTGCTTGATGTAACCGCCAAGCACCCATTGCGTATTTGTGAGCAGGCGATTGAATAACGCGTCGAATTTAGAATTGCGGTCCAACTCACCATTTAGGTTGTCGAAGTGGAGGAAGATGGCGGCGTCGCGGTCCTGTGCGCTTTTTGCCAGATACTGATTGAGCGCGTTAAGGCCCTGACCGTGGAGATTGTTTGCGGCAAAGTCAGATACAGGCCCAAAGAAGTCCGGTGAAAAGTTGCCGAGTTGCATGATCTTGCGCGCATCTTCACTGAATCCGTTCGCTTCAGCCACTTTGCGCGTGGCTTCAGAATGCCAGAAGCTATCAAAACCGGACGCGGGAGAGGCGACTACCGCCAGAAGCATGAACAAAGCAACAAGTTTGCGAAACATTTTCAATCACCAGCGGATAGGTTAGAACAACATCGATATGGATTGCCAATTGTTCACGAGCACCGCGCAAGAGGTCGCGATCCGCAGATCAACCGGAAGGAGCGCCAGGCGGCATGGCGAGGCAGAACGGAGCACAAAACCGCCGCCCGTCGCCCTGGGTACACAACCGCGCGGTATGATAAACTATTCTTTTCAAGCACATACCGTCTAAAAAAGCATGCTCCTTTCCAAAGAATATGTCGGGTATTTAGCCCGCCAGGTAACCCAAAAACTGATTGCCGGGGAATTCATTGAAACCAAGAATGTCCCGGCGGTTTCAGCTGCGCTCAATAATGCGCTGCTGGAAGAACTGCAATTGGAAGATCGCATCAACGACGAGGTCCGCTTGATCCTGGAGCAATACCAGGATGAAATGCAGCGCGCCGGCGCCAGCTATCAGGAGATGTTCAAGAAAGTTAAAGGCGAACTGGTGCGCAAGTATAAGGCGGTGCTGTGAGACTTTCTCGTGACAAGGTAAACAGGCTTGCCCACAGCGTTGCTGACGCGCTGGCGACGCTCGACGACGTTGAGTTCATTGAAGATCCGAATACCATCCGCATGGAAGCGCGCCGCATTCTGGAAGAGCTGCTCATGGCAGAAGCCAAGATCGATGTGGCTGCGCGCGCAAAAATTGAAAGCCAGAAGCGGACCATTGCGGAAGGCACACAGGAATGGGACATCCTCTACCGCAAGTATTACAACGAAGAAGTTAAGAAGCTGGGAATTTAGAAATCGAGTTTCAGTAGCCTGCCAGGCGGCGTTCCTGTGACGACATTTGCGCCCACAGTTGGTCCATGTTTTTTTGTATCCACATGTTAGCGGGCTGAAGCTCATGCGCTGAGTTGAACCACCTGTAAGCCATCACGCGGTCCTGCTTCACACAGAGGCCGCTGGAATAAAGCGCCGCCATCTGGATGGCCGCGCCGGGATCGCTCTTGTCCGTGGCTGCGCGCAGATACAGCATGCCCTGTTCGCAGTTCTGCTGTACACCGCCGGCTCCGCGAATGTATTGCTGGGCCCGGACCAGAGCAGCACTGGGCTTGTAGTCAGGAATGCGTGCTTCTTCTGCTCCTTTGCTGTCTGAGTCGGGCAGGGCTTTCTCAGCGGAGGATTTTGCCGAGGTTGTCCCCTCGTCTGAGCTTGTGGCCAATGGGCTGGGCGACGTGGTTTCCAGCGCTGTAGGTTCTGCCCGTGGCGCTTTTACTTCAGAAACCGCACCGGCCGTGACGGCATTGCTTCCGCTGGCCGCGGTCTTAGGTGCTTCAGTAACAGCGGGTATCAGTGGATCAGAAGGTTGATTGTTTCCCTGCGGGGCATTGGCTGGAGTTGATGGATCTGATTTTGCCGGCGCGGGCGGTTTTGGACTGGCTTTAAAACTTGATCGCCATTGCACAAACAGAAGGCCCAGGATGGCGGCGAGCACCAGCAGCAGAAGCACCTTCCTTAAGCCGCCGCCGGAAGGCTCGTCTTCCAGCAGATATTCGACGCCCTCATTGTTGTCCGGCTGAGAATTCAGGCCCAGAAAAGAGGGTCCACTAATGCGACCGCTATTTGCAGACTCCTGGCGGACAGATTCACTGGATGCGGATTCAGCACGCACGACCCCAGCGCGCGGAGGTTCATTGCGAAAGATTGCCGGTTCTCCCCTGCGAGGCAGCGCGACAGGAGCTTCATCGGATAGTTCTGGCGCAGCAACCTGCGTAGTTGCCCTGCCTTTTAATTCCGGCGGCGGCAATTGTGCATTTGCGATTGCAGCCGCGCGCGCTGCATCGCCGGTACCACGACGCTCTTCCATGCGGCGTTCTACGCGGGTTCCGCACATGCCGCAAAACTTCATGCCGGGCTCATTCACATGGCCGCAGCCTGCACACTTTGTGCTTCCGGACTGGCGGCTCCTTCGCTCAGCTTGCCGCCGTTCCAGCCGCACACCGCACGAGCCGCAAAACTTATATTCCGGACGATTTTCAGTCCCGCAGAAGGTACAAAGCATGAGGACCTTTAGACTCCTTTGAGTGCCGTTAACACACGTATCCTAAAAACAGCAGCTCAGCTACTAAAGATAGGATGATATCTTGCGCTGATAAGCTGCTAGCTCATTTTTCTTAATCCCGCAGAAAGAAAGCGGGCCTTAGTACTCTCTAAGGCGTTTCATTACTGGTTCATTTACGTATCCTTAGACAGGAGTTTAAGTTCGCATCCGCAATAAGGGATAATCGAACTCCACCATGATGTTTGCAGAAGAACTCGCGAAGATCGCCAAGCAAGCCGCCGTAGAGGCCGGCTTTGATCTGGCCGGGATTGCACCTGTCCGCAAAGAGGACATGCCGGAGCTTGGCGCCTTCATCGAATGGGTGGATGCGGGCCGCGCCGGAGAAATGAAGTACATGGAATCGCGCACGGAGGCAGGCGAGCTTCGCCGCGCTTCTGCCACGAACGCCGCGCCCTGGGTGCGCTCCATGATTGTTTGCGCACTGAATTATAGCGCTGGCAAGCCTTACTCGATCCAGGCCAACGACCCGGAACGAGGCTGGATCTCACGCTACGCCTGGGGCACAAAGGACTATCATGACGCGCTGCTGCCGCGGCTGCGACAGGTGGAAGCTTCGATTCAGCAAGCTGCCGCTGCGCAGAACGCCGAAATCCAAACCCGCAGCTATGTTGATACCGGACCAATTCTGGAACGCGTTTACGCCAAGTATGCAGGGATCGGATGGATTGGCAAGAACACCTGCATTATCAACCAGAAAATGGGATCATGGCTGTTTCTGGGAGTTATCCTTACGTCCCTTGAGCTGCCGCCAGACACCGCTGCCGCCGACCGCTGCGGAAGCTGCACGCGCTGCATTGACGCTTGTCCCACGCATGCCATTGTGGCTCCCGGGAAGATGGACGCCCGGCTATGTATCGCTTATCTCACCATTGAAAAGCGCGGCAGCGTGCCTGAAGAACTGAGAGCGGACATGGGGCATCACATCTTTGGTTGCGATATTTGCCAGGATGTCTGCCCGTGGAACAACAAGTCCGGCAATGCGCCGCCTACTTCCGTGCCGGAATTTCAACCGCAGGAACGACTTTTCCATCCTGACCTGCGCTGGCTGGCGCAGATGGATGAAGAAGCTTACCGTAAGACGTTTCGCGGCTCGCCTGTGAAACGGGCGAAATATTCTGGCTTGAAGCGCAACGTCGCCATTGCCATGGGCAACAGCGGTAACAAAGCTTTTGTAGCGGATTTGCAAGAGATGGCCGCCGAGGAAGATACCGTGGTCGCAGAGCACGCAGAATGGGCGCTCAGGAAGCTTACAGACGAATCGCGCTAGGTAAGTCCCCAAAAAGGAACATTGTGTTAAGGTCTCAAGAGCCATGTCCCAGAATAAACAGCATCCGTGGACCCTTCCCCGAGCGCATTCGCGTTATCTTCTGGATTTGCGAATCGCCGTCCGGGCAAAAGAAACATTCATTGGACGGACAAAGGACATCGCCGAAGGCGGGGTGGGAGCAACTATCCCCAGCGAGATTGATATTGGAGAAATTGTCGAACTGGAGTTGCAGCTTTCAGAAGGCAAGGAACCGTTGAAGATCAAAGCAGAGGTGCGTTATCGGCACGGCTTCCAATACGGATTCAAGTTTGTCCAGATCACCGAACAGCAGAAAGAAATGATTCGCCGCACCACGCGCGATCTGCGTATGGCCTGAGGACGGGCTTTTCCGCACTTTTGATCTTCATTCCTCACGGCAGCCATTGTTGTCACTGTGACTAAAATCACAGCCGAATGTGAGCTTATCCCTGAGAATGGTTTCCGATGAACGCTCAGGGCAAAATTGCGGCCGCGCCGGCAGGAAAGATCTTGGTCTTTCCCGGCCCATCCAGACCCGCAATTAGAGTGTTGGTTCCCAGGGAACATGGCACATGGGGACTTCTACTTTTTCCGCTGATCAGCGGCGCCATCATAGGGTATCGAGCACCTAACGCATGGTTGCAACCGGCTCTTTGGTTCTTGTTGACCGCTCTCTCCGCATTTTTGATCTATCAACCTTTGGAAAGTCTTTTGGGATTTTCCCTCATAAAAGCCCGTTCCCAGCGGCAGCAGCGCGTCGCAATAATATCGGTAATCGCATTAGCTGTAATCGCAACTGCCGGGGTCTTGGAGCTTTTCCATTGGCATCGTGGGCTGGTCGTGGGTTTTGGCCTGGTCGCATTAGGATGCTTTGCAGTCCGGATTCTGCTCGGCAGTTCGCGACGCATGCGAGTTCCCAAGCAGTTGATCGGCGCGATGGGCCTCAGTTCGACGGCCGCTGGAGCCTATTATGCTGCCACTGGCCGCATCGACGGGACAAGTATTCTACTCTGGCTTGCGTCATGGCTTTTTGCCGTGGGTCAAATCGAATACGTTCATCTGCGCATTAGCACAGCGCAGGTGAGGTCACGCCGGCAGAAACTACGCAGCAGCATGGCCGTATGCTTCCTGCACTTGTTGATGATTGGCGCGTCCATTACAGCGGCATTCGCTGGATTTGCACCGTTCCTTCTGATGCTCGCCTTCGTTCCTTCCCTCATCCGTCTCAGCGTTTGGTTGGTCAGGCCCTGGCGACCGCTGGGCGTTCACATTCTTGGCGTCAGTGAGCTGTTGCAGGGGCTTCTATTCAACATCCTTATGATTGGCGCGTTCCTTTTGCACGCTTAGAATTTACCGGCTACGTGAACTGGCTCCGGAAAACTGCTTTGATGTGCGCCAGCTTTTGGGACAATGCTTCGGCTTCCGCCTTCATCCCTAATTCGTTGGCTAATACAATCGCATCATAGAGCGCGTCTTTCGCGCTGCTGTAACAGCCATTGGCGCCGTGGCGGCTCTCATACATCTGGTCATAATATTTTTCGCCCAGCGCGTTCAGTTGCCGCAGGCGATCGCGCTTTAATTCCTCTTCACTGCGCTGGAATCCCACTTCAACCGGCGAGCCTTTCATTGGAAGCGCGGTCCATATCGCACGATTTTCCGTCAGCCGGATCCCGCGAAAGCCAGGAAGTCCGTGCGGGAACTCCTTTTCGGGCAGCATGAAGAAATCAGGATACAGTGGCGGACGCATCAGAGACTGCCAGTCCTCATCTTGCAGCCATGGGTCGGCAACAGGAAATGCGCAGTAACGCGCCCCGATCACGCTTGAGAGGTTCATCAGAACGCGCGCTAATGACATGGCCGATTCAGTTGCCATGGCCTGCTCGGCATAAGCGGCATCTCGTTCATGCAGAAAAATCACTGGGTCGCCGCGCCCACGCAAGCGAAATTCCAGATGAAATCGCTGTTGTCCGGAAAACGCCACCACGCATCCATCCCATGCGGGAGATGCAGTGACTGCCAAGGCGCCAGTGGGATCAGTGATCTTTTCGCCCCACTTCCACCAGCGATCATTGCGATCGTAAGACAGCCGCGCGACATTCGGGCCGTCGCGCATCAGGAACCCGCTATCGAGCAGAGAGTTGATGGCTAGTTCCACCAGCTTGTCACGAGGTTCCTGCAGGGCCCAGAAAACGGCCGTCCGAAAAAGGAGAGATTGCTCAATGACCAACTCCACATCGTGGAATGGGAGGTTCGCGGTCACTTCTTCTCCGTTGCGATAAAAACGTATCTCGACAGTGCGCGGCTCGCCTTCCGTCGGCGGCGGAACGGCGGTCACTCTGCCTTCCATGTACTGCGGCAAAGCGCTTTCCGGCAGCTCGCGCAAAAGCCGCACGGTATCTCCGGGATATAACAAGTTTTGTCCTCTTGGCAGCAGGTTACATGGATAACGTTTCCCTCTGCAATCACATTTCTGGTAGAGTGCAGGGCGCATCACCCGCACACTTGCGGAGGAAGCTGCGCAATGCCGAATGGAGGCCCTGACAATTGCGGGACCTGTGGGTTCAATCGCCGCAATGGCGGCATCTGGCGAAACCCGGAACCGGATGAGACACAAATCTCATTCTGCGAGATTCGTGGCGTCGCCATGCTGGCCGACCATTGGACCTATTGCCAGAACTGGCACACTCGCACGCGCAGTCCCATTGGCCCAATCTATGCTTCCGGCATGTATGAAGCTTGCTACCGGCGCATTCCCTGGCACGGACTTGTTGCGCCGGAGTTCGTCCAGACCGGCGTGTGCAGCGAGTGTGGGGCATCCATCGAAGATGGGATTTCCATTCTCGCAGTGGAGAGCGCACCCATCACGTTCTGCTGCAACCTGCACTACCTGCAATGGTGGAAGCGTCAACATCCGAACGAAGAAGCGCCGATGAGCGCCGACATACGGGAGCACTAAGACCCGGCATCGCGATAATCTATTACTTTTGTTTGCGGACAGGATGAATCGGCGTTAGATTGTTTCCCATGAATAATCGCCTCGCCTCCGCTTTTGCCGTTTATCTTCTTCTGGGTTGCTTTGCGATCGCCCAGACCTCGACCTCCCAGACGTCACCTGCGCCATCAACCAAGCCGCAGACCAACGCAACTGCATCAACCGCGCCAAGCTCAACTGTGCCTGACTCCAATGCGCGCACGAGTGACGTTGATTCTATCGACCACATTATTGCGGCCGTGTATGACGTGATCTCCGGCCCTGCTGGTCCGCGCGATTGGGACCGTTTTCGCAGCTTTTTCTATTCCGGGGCGCGCATGATCCCCAGCCGCCGCGATGATAAGGGAGTTGTAACAGCGCGGGTTTCATCGCCAGACGAATACGCCACCCGAGCCCAGGACTTTTTTAGCAAAGAGGGCTTTTTTGAAAATTCAG
Source organism: Terriglobia bacterium (assembly GCA_020072645.1). Classification (NCBI taxonomy): domain Bacteria; kingdom Pseudomonadati; phylum Acidobacteriota; class Terriglobia; species Terriglobia bacterium. Next base: position 34,656 of record JAIQGK010000019.1, on the reverse strand, counting down.
TGGCGAACCGTGTCGAGCAGTGGGACCACATTGCGCATGTGTGGAGCACCTATGAGTCGCGCCACGCCAAGGGCGAGAAGCCGTTCGCGCGCGGCATCAATAGCTTTCAGCTTTTTAATGATGGCACTCGGTGGTGGATCCTCACCATCTATTGGGAAAGTGAAGATCCATCACACCCGTTGCCGGAAAAGTATTTGAAGTAGCCGGTTCCGTTCCCCGGTTTTGCGTTCCCGGGTTTTGCGCTCCGAAGGCTACTTCTTCCCCACCACCAGCAGCGTGAACGTGCCGGGCTTCATGGTGCGCCGAGGACGCTCGCCTTCTTTTGCCGGAGGGGCCTCTTCGATCTCGGCCGTGACGAGGTAAACGTCGTGATTCGTGGTGTCCAGGGCCATGGTGCGCGCAAATTTCTGCGTCGGGGTATTCTCTACCACACTAAACTTGTCCGGCGAATCTTCATGGACGACCGTAAGGTTGCCGTCGCGTCCATTGGAACTGAAGGCCAGTTGCTCATCGACATCAAAAGCGTTTGCATCCACGCCTTCGCCAATGGCGGGCGTCGCAATCACTTTGCCGCTATCCGCATCCACCACTGCCATCATCTTGTTGTCACAGCCGGCAAAAAGCCTGCGGTGTTTCTGGTCCATGGCTAGTCCGCTCGGCTCCTGGCAAGGGGCCAAGGGCCAGCTCTTAATCACGGAAGCTTTTTTGGCGTCGATGCTGGTCAATTCGCTCTTGTCTTCAATATTTACAAAGACTCCGCCCTTGCCGTCAGCGACCCCGAATTCCGGTTTGCCGTCGAGCGGAATAGTGCTGACAACCTTGTCGTTCGTAGCATCGATTACCGTGGCATTCTTGCTGCGTCCATTGAAGGTAAAGACGCGCTTGGAAGATGGATCGTAGAGAATGGCGTCAGGATTTTCACCGTCTATCTTGATCTTTGTCGTTTGCTTCAAGGTCTTCAGGTCAAACACGGTCACGCTGTTTTCACGACCATTGCTGGTGAAGCCTTTGCCTAAATCCTGTGCCAGCGCAATGCCGTGGACTCCGGGCGTGTCAGGAATATCGCCGATCACAGAACCTTTGTAAGGGTCCACCACCATGACATGCGTACCACGAGAGATGAAAAGCCGCTTTCCTGCCGGATCAAAAGTTAAATAGTCCCAGCCGCCCTCGCCGCCCAGAACATATTTCTGCTTCACCTGATATTGCGCTGGCGCAAAAGCCTTTACCGAGCCTGCGCCCAGGCACGCCACTGCAACTAGTATTGCGATTTGCTTCCGCATCTTTCACCTCATTTTTGTCGTGATCATTCTAATAGGAACACCACAAACTGTCTTGCGATTCGAGATCAGCCAGCTAAATTGCTATTTCCCGGACGTGCCAGCCACCAGCGGCGCAGTGCCACCATTGACCAGACAGCTTCCACCGCGCCAAAGGGCCACGCGCCTTGCAGAAAGCCATAGACGGAAGCCAGTGCGCAGGCCACAGCGAAAGCAAAGATGAACCATGGGCTGCGCTTTTCCAAGGCGTAGAAGATCAGCATGGCCGTGACGGCGAACAATCCGAAAGCGGTGAGAACGCTCAATCCTGCTCCTTAAGTGCACCGCGATTGTAAAGCACAGCGTTTCCGCATGAGCTCCGCCCATCTGTATCCTCAAGGACTCAAAAGCAGAGCGTCACGAATTATTTTGCAAACTTTTCCGCGATTGGCGTTCTATCAACAGAAGTACTCCCGTTTCCTCCAAGGGAGAGCCCCCATTGCTCAAAAGAGCGACGGTCCTTCCCCGCGGGATGGTAGCGGGCTGCATAAACGCAGCAAGCTATCATCCCGGGACCGCGCACCTACCTACCTCTTTCTGGATGAGAGAAATAAAACCTGCTTCAATAAAATTGTATGGGATGTTGCGGGACTTGAATTCAGAGAACTAACGGACTGGGCAGGCCTGCGAAGGTGCGGTCATAATGCTCTGGTCGGGGAAGCTGAAAGCTCCTTCAAATGCGTCAGATGTCGCTCCACGCTGAAACCATTGCATTAAGACCTGGCTCTGCGGATGGTAAGTAAATCCATCGATCAGCACGGGGTATCCGGCGTTGGGCATCAGCGCCAATGGATCGCCAGTCTCAAGGTTGCTCTGGCATGCGGTCGAGTTCGGTACCTGCCACGCGGGAACGGTATTGCTGCCGAATGGATTGTTCATCCATTCTGAAATCTCGTGGCTCATCGGTGTAACGTCCGCCAGGCTGGAACCAAGAATCCCCTGCTCCACCCAGCTGGCCCAAATGAAGGTCTGGACAAACTTGACCTGTGCCATCTCGCCTACGTCGAATGATGTGTGAAAGCCAAGCACGCAACATTTTTTGATATCTTTCTGCGGCGCAAGAAAGACATTCGAGGTGAGCGCGATGGAGAGAGCATCCGGCGAAAGATTCGCCATCTGGATCATGGTATTCAGCTGCGAAAGAAAAAAGTCAGTATCCACGATCGCATACACCACGCCGGTGCTGGGATTGCGGTAAACCTTGGCATCGCCTCGCGGTACCGCGATCCGCAGCGGCTTGAGAATTTGCGGAGAGCCCAGCAGCGTATGCCAATCCTTGCCGGCGATGGCATTGAATTGCGCCTTTTGCACGGCATCGGCAAATTGCGTGGTCCCCGTTGCATATTGAGCGTCGTGGAAATTAGGAGACGACTGCACCCGCGGAACAATCGGGCCGGGATCAAGCACGATTGGTGCGCCATTCTCATCCACAAATTCTTCAAAGAACAATGAAATTGGAATTATCTGAACAGGAATTTGGGTCGTCGAGTTCGATTGCGGTTTTACACCGACCATCGTAAAGGGAAAAGTCTTGCCCTGCGATTCAAACGATCCTGAAAAATGAGGAACACTAAAAATGCGCCCCTGTGTCAGGGCCATGCGCGCGTCGGAAGAAAGTTTGCTGGCGCCTTCAAACTTTGGCTGTGCGCCTTCTCGCTGAAGAAATCCGCCAGTCGCATCAATTGGCTGGGAAGTATCGGGTGACGCGCTTTGGGCAAAGAGGCTTACGGAGAACAGACAGAAGAGTGCCATCGCGCCGCAAAAGATTGAGACACGCCGACCCAACCGATCTGGTTTGAAAGACACTTATCCGAGCTCCGGAAGCGATACCTTGCTATTGTCCTATCACTGCATTGATTTGTCGAATAAAATTGTTGTAAGTACCTGATAAAAATAGGCTTTTAAACCGGAACCGCTGTGCCTTCATTAGACTTTCCAACAATACATATATTAAGGATGCGCAGCAGCTCAGGAGTGGGATGACAGCCGGCTGCGATAAATCGATATTTGCTGTTATAGTTTTTCGTCTCACATGAAGCGTTCTGCCAAACAAGAGCCGGTTAGCAGCGCGGTGACCGTGGCAGTGGTTCAGGCTGCGTCCGTCGCATTTGACCGCAAGAGAACTCTGGCCAAAGCGCTGGACTTGACCCGCGACGCCGCGAAGCGAGGAGCCAAACTTGTACTCTTCCCTGAAGCTTTTATTTCCGGCTACCCTCGCGGGCTCGACTTTGGCGCCGTGGTCGGTTGGCGCACGGACGCTGGCCGAGAGGACTTCAAGCGCTACTTTGAAAGTGCTGTGGAAGTTCCCGGCCCAACGGTCGATGCATTGAGCAAAGCGGCGCGCACTAACTCTGTCTATCTGGTGATGGGCGTGATTGAGCGCGAGCGCGGTACGCTTTATTGCTGTGTGCTTTTCTTCGCGCCGGATGGAACCTTCCTCGGCAAGCATCGCAAGGTAATGCCGACCGCTTCCGAGCGGCTGATCTGGGGATATGGTGACGGATCAACTCTGCCTGTCTTTGATACTCCACTGGGTAAGCTGGGCGCGGTAATCTGCTGGGAAAACTACATGCCGCTGCTGCGCACCTTCATGTATTCCCAGGGCATTGAGATTTATTGCGCGCCAACGGCAGACCATCGCCCCACATGGTCTGCCACCATGCAGCATATTGCCACGGAAGGCCGCTGCTTTGTTCTGGGCTGCAATCAGTTCAACCGCCGCCGCGACTTCCCCAAAAATTACTCCACGACATTTGGAGAAAAACCGGACACCGTTCTTTCCCGCGGCGGAAGTTGCATCGTCAGTCCTTTTGGTGAGTTCCTGGCAGGTCCGAACTTTGAAGATGAAACAATCCTGGTGGCTGAGTTGGACCGCGGTTTGCTGCCCAAGGCCAAATTTGATTTCGACGCTGTTGGCCACTACTCGCGACCGGATATCTTCCGTCTGCTGGTGGATGATCAGCCCAAGCCGCCCGTCGCCACATTGAGCAGTCAAACCAAGTCACGCAAAGCCGAATGATCTCTCGCACTGAAATTCAGGATGCAGGGCGGAGGATCGCTACGCATGTTCGGCGCACGCCGGTGCTTGCGTTGGAAGAAAAGGCCTTCAGCATTGATGCCAGAATTTTCTTCAAACTTGAATGCCTTCAGCATACCGGTTCGTTCAAACCGCGTGGCGCGTTCAACTGCATTCTGAATTCTACTATCGGTGACGCAGGCGTGATTGCTGCCTCTGGCGGCAATCATGGCGCTGCCGTCGCTTATGCCGCACAAAAGCTTGGATACCGGGCTGAAATTTTTGTTCCTGCCGTGGCTCCCGCCAACAAAGTTGAGCGGCTGCGGCAATATGGCGCAGCCATCAATCTTATTGGCAATGATTACGCTGAAGCTCTGGCCGCCAGCAAAGAGCGCGCTGCGCAAACCGGAGGGCTTGGCATTCACGCTTATGACGATGAGCGCGTGCTCGCCGGCCAGGGGACTCTTGGCATGGAACTTGAAGAGCAGGTGCGCGGGTTGGATTCGGTGTTGATCGCCGTGGGCGGCGGCGGACTGATTGGCGGCGTGGCCGCATGGTATCAGGATCGCGTACGCATCATCAGCGTTGAGCCGGAGCGTGCACCTAGTCTGCAAAAGGCGCTTGGGGCTGGGCAGGTGGTGGACGTTGAGACCGGAGGCGTTGCCGCGGACTCTCTCGGTGCTCGTCGCGTGGGTGAGTTAATGTTTCCGATCGCGCAGAAGTTTGTGTCGCAGTCACTCCTGGTCAGCGACGAACAGATCCTAGAAGCTCAACGCGCGCTGTGGCAGCAATTGCGCTTGATCGCCGAACCAGGCGGCGCCACCGCGTTCGCGGCTCTTCTTTCCGGCGTTTACAAACCTCGTCCGGGAGAGAGGGTTGGCGTGGTGCTTTGCGGATCTAATGCCGACCTGGAAAAATTTCTGCATAGCTGAATCGCTGTCATCGCGTCTTTAGAACTACGGCGAATCGAGACGAAAACCGATTTCTCCCCTGCCGTTCCTCCATTGTTGCGGAAGTTGGGGTTTTCTGTCTTTTATTCAGAAACTTGTTGCACACCGGATGCATCCAGCCGGTACGAAGTGACAATTTTTGTAATTCCCGCAAAATCTTTGAAGCGATTTTTCAATCCCATGCACTATTCTCTGGCAGCATACGATTTGCTGCGGTAAAGTTCTGTCACTCCCCAAATTTCAATTTAACTTCAGAGGCATGAGGATAACTATGACCAGTTGCTCCGGGTATAAATTGCTGTTCGCTTGTTCGCTGTTTCTTCTTTCCAGCTTTGCATTTGCCGCCAGCGCCACGGTGGATTGCAGCGGCGCCACGCCGGGCGCTTTCACTACAATTCATGATGCATTGGCCTCGTTGCCCGCCGCAGGGCCGAACAGCATCTCAGTCACCGGCACCTGCCATGAGAACGTGGTTATGTTTGGCCGGACCGATTTGACGATCTTCGGCAATCCAACGGCTACGGTGGTGCCGGGAAATGCTAATGGACATCTGCTGGCCATTGATGCATCACAGAGAGTGGGGATCCAGAACATCATATTCGATGGCGGACGTGGTGCTCTGATCAATGACAATTCCCGTGTGGACCTCACGAGCGTCACAATCCAGAACAGTCTGGGCATCGGCCTTACCAGCATCGATTCACTGGTCCATATTGCCGACAGCGCAATCAAGGCGAGCACTCGCTCCGGCATCAGCGTGGGCGGCGGAACGTTTTATGTGGATAGTGACGTCACCGGCACCACGGTAACGAACAATGGCCGTATTGGTATCGCCGTGTCCACTGGGCACTTAATTCTGAACGGCGGCGATGGTGTAACTCCCGGCACCGAGAATGTAATCAGCAACAACGGCAGCGTAGGCGTATCTGTTGCCAACAGCGCTGAAGCCGATATCAGCGGCGACAATCGCATCATAGGAAATCAAGGCCCATTTGGATTGGAAGTGATCCATACCAGCACCGTCATCATGTCGGATGGTTCAATCACATCCAATGCGGGGGTCGGCGTGCACTGCGGCGAAACCAGCCATTGCGAATGGGCGGGCGCAACCACGATTGATGGCAATGGCAAAGGCGGAATTGAAATTACCGACCACTCTGACGCTTATCTGGATGGGGGAATCGACATCTCCGGAAATACGGGAGTAGGCGTCCTGGTTGATCTTAGTTCCCTGCTGAACAGCCTGGGCGGCAACACCATCAACAACAATACTGATGACGGCATTGTCTTAAATACCATGTCCGTTCTTAAGTTCGCCGCTAATGACACGATTACAGGAAACGGCAAACTCGCGCTTGAGTGCAACAATAACTCCATGGTCTCCGGCGATATCAGCACGTATAAGCCGAAGAAGTGCGGTGCGGCTTTTCAGGCAAGTCCTATTAACTAAGCTGAAAGAGGGATGAAACAATGGGCCGCTGCGGCGGCCCTTTGTTATTTGCCTATTGTGTCCCACTTGCCCCATTCTGCTGGCCCAAAAGAAACTGCTGCACGAACAAGATCGTTGAATAGAAGAGAAAGTCCTGGTTCTTCTTCTTAGCGTAGCCATGGCCTTCATCATTCGCCATCAGGAACCAGGTTTGGATTCCATTGCTCTTCAGCTTGTCCAGCATTTGCCGAGACTCCGTCCAGGGCACGCGCGGATCATTCTTCCCCACCACGGCATACACCGGCTTGCGAATCTTTTCTGAGTTGTTCAGCGGCGCGGTCTTTTCCAGGTACTCGCGGATTTTTGGATCGCGCTCGTCACCATATTCCACGCGCCTTAGGTCGCGCCGATACGGTTCCGTGTGTTCCAATAGCGTTACCAGATTCGACGGGCCAACGACCGGCTGGCTGCAGCAGATCTTGTCGCTGTATTCGTAAGCGACTGCCCAGGTCATGTAGCCGCCGTAACTGCCGCCGGCAATCATGATCTTGCCGGAGTCGAGCGCGGAATTCTTGCCAATCCAGTCCAGCAGGGCGCCGATATCTTTATGCGTGTGGTCGCGATTGACGCCGTTATCAAGCTTGAGAAAAGTTTTGCCATAGCCCGTGGACCCGCGCACGTTGGGAAAGACAAGCGCTACGCCCATTTCGTTCAGGTAATAGTTGTTCCGGCCAAGAAATCCAGGGCGGTACTGCCCTTCCGGGCCGCCATGAATGATCACCATCACGGGCCGCTTGCCGGGGAACTTCTTTGCGTCCGGCATATAAAGGAAGCCGGAGATGGTCTTGCCGTCAAACGTCTGCCACTTGATGAGTTGCGGCTCGGCGAATGTTGCGGTGTTCAAGCCTCCGGTTTCACTCGTTGTCCAGCGCTCAATCTTGCCTGTTACCACATCCACCGAGTACACGTCCGCGGTCGATCTTGCAGAGTTCACAACAAATCCCAGGTCGCGATTGTTTCGGTGAAAACGCAGCCCGTCAATCAGTCCTGTGGGGATGCCAGCAACCGGCTTGTATTTGCCCGTGGCTGTGTTCATCAGATAAAGCTTGCTGATGCCGTCTTCATTGGTGACAAATGCCATCATTTTGCCATCGTCGCTGAGCTCCATTTCATCCACGTCCCACTTGATGTCGGTGGTGAGATAGGTGGGCTGCATGGTGGCCAGGTCAAAATAGGCAAGACGCCGAAATTCGGAGTCGCGATCGGTTGTGGAGTAGAAGCCTTTGCCATCTTTGCTGAACGGGCCGCCGCCGTAAGCAACCTGCTCGTCGCCGGATTTTGGCGTCAGCAGTTTCTTTTCGCCGGTGGCAACATCCGCTAGCCAGAGATAGGTCTGGTTCGCCGAGACCTCCTCTACCACCAGCAACTTTTTATTATCGGGCGACCAATCTGCCACGCCCCAGCCGCCGCCCTCCAATTGCAGAAGCATCTTGTCCACCTTGGGATTGGTAGGATCCATGATCCAGATATCAGTGTCCTTTCCCGTACGGCGCGTGGAGGTGTACGCGATTCGGTTATCATTGTGTGCGAAGCTGCGACCGCCGTTACGAGACTTTCCGTCCGTCAACAGCGTAACGTCGCCATTGGCAATGTCATACCGGTAGATCTGATACCACTCGCCGCCGCCAACATCTTTGGAGAAAGTAAAGTAATCGCCTTTGGGGCCAAAGCGTCCGCCGCCGGTGCGATCAGGAAAAAACGTGAGCTGCGTACGCGCTCCGCCTGGCATCTGGACCATGTGAATCTGCTGCACCTCGGCAAAGCGAGTACCGATCAGCATTTCTTTCTTCGTCGGATGCCAGTCCTGCAATGTGGCGAAGCGGAACTCGCCATACTGGTTGGCTTTTTCTGCGATTGCTGCGGGCACTGGAGGAATATTTTCGACTACAAGATTGTCACCCGGCTTGATTTCCGCCGGCTGAGCCGGCGGAGCGCCCTGCGCCATGAGCGGAGAAACCGCCATGAAGATGGACACAAATAAAATCGCAGAACGCAGAGATGGAGAAAGAGAAAACACTCGTCTCACAAGTCCTCCTAGGAGTGGCGCAGAGAAGCCTAATCGCGCTGTCAGGTATGGTCAAGAAGAGTGACGTTTAGAAACAGATGCGGTTAGCAACGAACTTATTCTCTGATCAGCCTTATGCAGCAAGCGTAACGATGGGATCGAACTCATAGATCAAGGTCCCGGTTTTTCCGGATTTAGCGGCTGCCACCATTGCTTTGCCTGCGATTTCCGCCTGCATGGAATGATATTTTCTCAATGGCCCGAAGGTGAGCAAGTCCAGCACGGGAGCAATCTTCATGCCAATGGCTTCACCCAGCCTGAACTCCGCCCGCTTGCCGATCAGCAGACTTGGACGCAGGATATGCAGCGCCTTGAAAGGCAGTTTAGCCAGTTCCCTTTCCATCTCACCTTTGGTGCGAAGATAGAAATTCTTGCTGGCCGGATCAGCACCCACTGAAGACACTACAACGAACTGTTCAGCACCGGCCCGCACTGCTTGCTCGGCAGCCCGCAACGGCAATTCCATATCAACGTGGCGGAAAGCTTCCTGCGATCCGGCTTTTCGAATCGTGGTGCCCAGCGCGCAGAACACATCTTGTGCGCCTTGAAAATCTTCCGCGGAAAGTGTCGCAAGATCGGCCACGCGTTGCGCAACCTTGGCTCGCGTAAGCGATGGTAGCTCTCTGCGACCGAATGTCAGCACTCGCGTGTAATCTGGATCGTCGACCAGCGCGCGCAGGCAGAAGCCGCCAACCAGCCCTGAAGCGCCCAGAACAACTGCTGTCCGCGAAGTCATTCCGGTTGTCCTCCGCGATTTGCGTTGCTGAAGCTCATCACACTAATTTACCAAGTTTCAGCAGCGCCGGTTTCTTTGACACAGGCTTTCTGCCACTGCTACTATCAAAGGGCAGTTCAGCAGGTTAGCTGTCAGGTGCAAAAAACCAACCGCATTCAAGCAAAGTGGTTGATCTGAACCCTAGCCGCGCTGGATTCGAATGCGGATGATAACTCCCGCCTGCACGCGTCCCCGTCGTCTAGCCCGGCCTAGGACATCGCCCTTTCACGGCGGTAACACGGGTTCAAATCCCGTCGGGGACGCCAAAGAATCAATGACTTAGCAGCGTCCTTGCCGTAATTCCCACAACACTCCACAACAATAGTCAAAATCATGCGTTTCCAACCTTACCCGTGCGCATGATCAGGTCCGCCAAAGCTGCCTGTGCTTGGCGTTTCGGTGCTTCCAAAGCCTGCGTGTAGCCGTCCATCGTTGTTTTGAAAGATGCATGCCGCAGGAGTTCCTGAACAACCTTCGCGTCTACGCCCAGCGACTTGATCAGAGTCGAGAACGTATGCCGTAAGGTGTGCCAGCCGATTTTCTTGTCAATGCCGGCCCGTTGTGCTGCCGGCTGGATGTAGTAGCGCATCACTGTGGCAAGCCACAGCGGCTGCCGACCCTTCTTCTGTAGTGAACCCAAACCCAACGGTGGAAGCTGTGTACGTGCTTTCCTGCCGCCATGCCATGAGCGCTTGCGCAATGTGCTCATCCATGACAACGGGTTTGCGCGATGCCTCCGTTTTGCAACTACCGACTACCTGGTCGACCACGGATCGGACGATATTGATGCAGCATCTCAAAGAAGTCCAGATCGCACCATTGCAACCCCATCAGTTCGCTTCTTCGCATCCCTGTCAGCGCGTCGCAAACAATCATCGCCCGTTCCCGAAGTTCCAACTCATCGAACAGACGATGCAGTTCCGCTATCTCGAGTAGAACCGAACGTTTTCGCGCTTGCCAGATTGCCGGACCGCAGTGATTGGGTTTCGATCTGCGAATTCATACCGGATTGCGTGACTGAAGATTCCTGACATAATGTTTATGACTTTGCACTTGCTTCCGTTGCTGAGTCCTCCCAGATTCCTGAGCCAATGCTCGACTGTTACCGGCTTAATGCTGTGCAGGTACTCTTTGCCCCAGGTCGGAAGGATCCAGTTTTTGAGATAGACCAAGTATGTGCTCCTGGTCTTCTCGGTTTTGTTGTCCGCCAGCAATTCCGTTTGGCGGTAGTGATTGACCAGATCCTCGAACGTCATCAGTGCCGATCTTGGAAGATCACGGTTAATGTTCGTTCGCAAGAGCTGGATTCTGTTTAGGGCTTCCCTTTCAGTGCGAAGCTCGTCCACGCTGCCTACTGTGAGAGTTCTCTGTCGCCGCTTGCCATTCGGCCCGCATTCTCGCCATAGAAACTCCCACACGTCAGCTCCGCGCTTGCGCTTCGCTCTTCTGAGATGCCCGTCTTGATACCGTTGCGCCATTTACATTCCCTTCATTGGCGCACGGGCGGGTGCGTTGTTTCTATACCACCCTGCATGTGCTTATCAAGCTCTGAAAGTTTGAATCGCCACTGCCTTCTCTTTCCGGCCCCAAGCGGATGCGCCGGCACCGAACCGGAACGCGCCATGCGAATGATCTTCAGGCGATTTATTTTCAAGAATGCCGCCGCCTCTTCCGGGCTGACGTAAGGTTCTGGATGTCCGTGTGCGCTCTGGTCCATTGTTTTCCTCCCAGACTCAACATCCACTTCTGAGTCTTCGGCGTCTTAATCATTCGTTCCGTGCCGCAATCTCCTTGACTGAGAGATCGGTTTGCCGCAAGAGTTCCGCTGCTTTCTCCAGCCGCTCATTCGCGAGAAAATGACTCAGATCCACGCCCATTTGAAGTTTGAACAAGTGTCCCAGCCGTGAGCGGCTAAGATTCACCCGGGTGGCAAGTTCACGAACACTTGTCGTTGGGTCATCTTCGAGTGATTCCAGCACCTTGCGAATGCGGTAATCGTCCGGCATGCAGACTCCTTGAAGGTCTCAATGGGCTAAGTGCAGACCGGCCGGGGATTGGGCCGGAGCAATGCTAAGAGGAGCAAGCCGGGGCAAAACTGACTTCATCGCCGATTCGAGACATCACACCGCGCATGCAATCTCTCACTCACTTGGCGTCGAGTTGTTACGCACCGTAATAATCTATACTGAAACCTCTGTTAATCGGACTTTTTGTAAAAGCCTGAATCACTTTAGATTATGTTTATGAATCCAAATTGGGTATAAACATTTAAAAATATACAGTCCTTCACAACACAAATAACTAGTGACAGCAGAAAGGAAATTCGTGGTCTTTCAACATGGAAATGGTTCCGAAACTTGCGGGGCCCAGATAGGAAAAGTGGCAGAATCTCTCGCTAAATTGCCACGAACCGCCAATAAGACCTGGGCGTGATTTGCGCCAATCAGTACCGGGCTCTCGATCAACTGCGGAGCAACATCGAGGAGTTCATCGAGCGTTCTTACAACCAGAAACGGTTATACTCAGCCTTGGGTTATCGCTTCGCCGGAAGAGTTCAAGGAAGACGCCTAGCGAGAAACTGGGGCTACAACAGTTGGTGCTACATAAGATTCTTTCCTCCGAGCGAGGAGAAATCTTCTACGTTGATGGCAGCAGGGATTCAAGACGCCGTCCTTTCCCAGACCCATACCTGCTGAAGAATCAATGAGATAATGCTGTGAAGAAGCAGTGTCGAAAACTTTGGGAAGCGAGTTTGTATCACGTGAAGGGTTTACTAATTAATGATGCTGCAAGCTGTCGCAATAAAACCTGTCTCAAGGACGAGGTTCACCCCGGACACCTGTAGACGATTTTGTGCTGAGAAAGCCTACGACTTCAACAAATCGCAACAGCTTTCAATAAGCGGTGCGCAATAGGTTCAATATCAATCTCTTAAGAACCTCAAATTTCAATAGTTTCAATAAGGGTTGGCACCTGGTTCGGGACCAGGGGGTCGGAGGTTCAAATCCTTTTAGATAGCATCGCAACGATTTCCACTGATTACTTATCCTCTCACCGCCATTTGAAATGACATCACCTGGAAACTTCTGCACGCGCAGCTAAGAGAACGCTCAGGAAATTGTTGCGTCATTGGCGAACAAGGATTTTGCCTACACCGTGTCTCACTTTGGGTTCACTCCATTCCGAAGTCCGCTCTTTGAATATTCGTTTTTTACCAAGGTATAGTCGTGGGTGGTAAGCTTCTAAATCCCTGATCATTTTTGAACTAAGGTGCCGACTGCTTCACCTTTCAAAGCGCGTGTGAGATTACCCGGAACCAGGCCATTGATGATACGGACGCTACGCGCCAATTTTGCTCGCGTCAACAACTCAAGTACGACTGGCTCAATTGGAAGTGTGCGGAACTTCTTGTCAATTATTTCCTGTGCCTTTGCTTGAGGAATAAACTCCGCGGCGGGATCAACTTTCGGATCGTCCGAATACAAGCCATCAACATCTTTTAAAAAGATCACATTCCGGACCCCGAAAACTTCGCCGATCAAATATGATCCCGCGTCACTTCCATGGGGCGGGAGTTTTCCCAAATGCGGCGGATGCTCCCATAAAGAATACGGAGGAATTCCGTTGAAAACAGCGCCGCGCGCAGCAGCCAGCATCGCAGGCAGCAGCTGGACTACAAAGGGAGCCTCCAGATATACGAATCCGTGTTTTGCCAATAAACATGAGACCATGTAAGCGTTTTGCGCCGAATCTTTGGCGCTAAGAGCAGCCAAAGCGCCGGTGGGCAGTCCCAGATCAAGGCCCACTGAAAAGATATGCCGTGAACGTACACCAGCACCTACTCCAATGATCATTCTGTGCTGGGCCTGATTCGCTATGATCTCGTCCAACAGCGGGAGCAGCGCTGATCGTCCTCTATCCATGATCGAATGCCCGCCTATCTGGATTACGTTCACATCCGGCAAAATGGAAGTGACCGGAGCTTCTGTTCTGGCGATCACGTCTTTATCCACCAATGACTCACGCATCAAGCTTGAAGTGACATGTTGTGACTTAGAGTGGTCGAAGCTCACTTTGTACCTCTGTCTTTGTAAATAATGGTTCCTACAGGTTCGCCATTGAGTGCCGCAGTGAGTTGACCTGGCTTCAGGCCATTAATGAATTGGATTTCGTGAATATTCCGTGCTCGGACCATGAACTCCAACACGGCCCGTTCCACAATCAAGTCTTCCAGGTCTCGCGCCAGCAGTTCTTCAACGCTAATGCGAGGGATGTATTCAGAAGAGGGATGTTTCTTAGGGTCCGCTGAATAAAGGCCATCTTCGTCTTTCACATAAATCATCTTTCGAGCGCCAAAGACCTCAGCAACCAGAAAGCAACCAGTATCAGTGCGCTGCGGCGGTATTCGGCCAGTCTCGGGATTTGGCTCCCACAATTTGTAAGGCGGCATTCCCTGGCAAACAACCGCACCTCGTTCCATCAAGTAGTGAGGCAGGGTGCTGAAGCCTTCAGGCTCAACGAAAGGAATGCCATATTGGGCCAGGAGATAATGGAGCATTTGAGCGTTCTGCCACGCAACCGCGGTGCCCAACACGGTTAGCACTCCGGTTGGAAGCCCCAGATCGATGGCCAGGCTGTAAATATGGCGCGCTCGCGTTCCGGCCCCCGTTCCAAGAATCATTTTGTGCCGGTCAAGATTGTCTACAATTTCCTTCACGAGCGGATAAACCGCGGCGCGTCCGCGATCCATGATGCTCTGACCACCTATTTTGACCACATTGACCCATGGCAAGATTGCGAAATCGGGGGTTTCTTCGGTGGCTCGTTGCACTGATGCGTCTGTCAAGGAATTGAGGATGAGCTGCTTTCCCAGTCCGGGAAGAATCGCGTTCTTATCGTCCATATTTTCTCTGCGTCGCTTTTTTAAAATCAAAACACAAAAATGTCCAGTTCAAAGCTACGTTGCTCTTCAAAGGTTTTATCCAAAGCGCCAAAGTTACTTACTGTATACGTGGTCAATCGTTCAAGGGCGCGCTCTTGAGTGGCGGTTGGCAAAGTTGCAAATCGCGCTCCTGTTTGATGTCGTAGCAAAAAATCGCGTGCGGTTGCGGTTACATTCCACGAGATCGCGCTCATGTGAATACGGCGCCTGCTGATTGCTTCCAGAGACGCCAGCGATTTGCGATATGACTCTTGCGGTCGATGCCAAACAACACCCATCTGTTCCAATATTAACTTCAACTGTCTTTTTAGCTGAGCATCAATGCCGGATTCAGGGCTAGCTGTGCGACCAACTACAATAGCACCATCCGAATTACAGACCCGGCGCGCTTCTTGAATCACTGCCTGGAAATCTCTGGTACCGCCTAACACATGCATCAGGAGCACAACATCAAAAGCATGGTCCCGGAACGGCAACTGCTCTCCGTTTGCCTGAACAAGAAAACTATTCTTTGCATTGCGCCGAAACTCTTGCAGCATCCCGAGAGAGGCATCCAAGCCGCAATATAAGTCACCAGCTTGCGCAAATATTCTTCCAATCCGTCCCGTTCCAGCGCCAAGATCCAGTACTCTAGCCGGCGATGGAACATGGACTGTGTCGTAAATTGTTGAGCGGATAGCTTCCGGCACACCATCAGGCAGGGCGCGGAATCTCTCAAAACTGGAAGCGCCGGCATCGAAGGCTGAAGCCGTTTCGTTCAACGGTACCCCTCCGCTTGTAACCGAAACAATTCTGCATAAAGCCCGTTCTGCGACAACAGTTCAGTATGCGTTCCTTGTTCCAGAATTGTTCCCTTCTGAAGAACGACAATACGGTCAGCCATGCGCACAGTTGAGAAGCGATGCGAGATAAGCAATGCTATCTGTCCTGAAACCAAATCAGCGAATCGCGTGAAGGTCTCATATTCAGCGCGTGCATCCAGGGCGGCAGTAGGCTCGTCCAGAATAATGATCTGGGCCTGACGCATGTAAGCGCGCGCCAGTCCGATTTTCTGCCACTCTCCGCCCGAGAGTTCAATTCCATTTTCAAAACGCCGCCCCAGCATCTGCTTATATCCGAGAGGAAGGCCCAGGGCCAAGGAATCGGCTTGTGATTTTTTTGCCGCTTCCATAATCGCCGGGGCTGTCTGTTCACCATCGATTTCCTTCAGGACTGAGTTAATCTCTCCCACGCCGATATTTTCATCAAGACGCATATCGTACTGAACGAAATCCTGAAAAATGATTCCAACAGCGTGTCTCACTGATTCAAGGTCGTATTCGCGGAGGTCAATTCCATCCAGCAGAATGCGCCCTTCAGTAGGGTCATAAAGACGAGCGACCAGCTTGGCAAGTGTAGTCTTACCCGCTCCATTTTCTCCAACCAGGGCAATCTTTTCTCCGGGCGCGATATGCAGGCTGATGCCGCGCACGGCCCAGTTGTCGCTCAATGGATATTGAAACCCGACATTTTCAAAGAACAATCCCTGCTTAAGTTGTGTTGGAACAGAGGGCGCCCCGATAACAGAAACAATCGTGGGCTTCATCTCAAGAAACGCAAACAGGTCACGCATATAAAGACCTTGTTCGTAGATGTTGCCGACTGCAAGCAAGGCTCTCTCCGTCGTGGTGCGACTACGCGCAAAAGATGCAGCAAGAAATGTGAGCGTTCCGATCGTAATAAAGCCATAAAAGCCACGCCACAGAATCAATACATATCCGGCATAATATCCGGCAATTCCCAGCAGTGAGAACATGACCGCGGCCATCCCTTTGCGGATAGCCAGATTCCGATTTGCTAGATGCAGGTGCGTAGCCAGCTTTCGATAACGGCCAAGCAACCATGGCGCCAACCCAAATATCTGGACCTCTTTTGCGGTCTTGTCTCCCGCGCTGAGCGACCGCAAATAATCCAGCTGCCGGCGTTCCGGCGTCATCCGATAAAAAAGTGAATACTCAAGCGCGCTGAAATGGGTTTCACTCAGGAAACCGGGAATTACCGCTATCAGCAATAGAAGCAAGAGCCATGGGCTGTAAACGAAGACTGCCACAGCTAACGAGATGAGAGTCAATAAATCCTGGGCTACGGAGAGGAGTTGGGTAAGCAGGCCAATGCGTCCGGTGGTTTGCCGCTGCGCACGCTCCAGGCGATCATAAAAAGCGGGGTCTTCAAAATGGCTTAAATCGAGCGCCGCCGCCTGCGATATGAGGCACTCGCTCAGATAATTCGAGCAGAGTTCACCAAAGAGCGCTTCTACCGCTGTAGAAGCTTTGTCCAAAGCTTCACCAATAGTTACGATCAGCAGTTCGACTCCAACCAGCATCCATAATCGCGATGCATTCGGCTGCCCCATGCGCGCGGATACAACGGCGTCAATAATCAATTTGGCCACCCAAAGGGTGGCGATTGGGACCACTGCGCGCAGAAGACGCAGGACAATCGTAGCCGCCATGTATCCGTGATGAGCGGCCCAGGCCATCCGAAGAAATCCCGGAACAGTACGCAGCGCGGCAAGCTTATGCTGCAACGTAAATGCGCTGCTCTTTCGCGAGCCGGAAGACGGCTGTTGTGGTTTTGCGGATGCACGTTCCAAAGCAGTTGTATTTTAGCCTCGGTCTCTGAAGAAACAGGTTGCTGAAAAGAAGAAGAATAGTGCCTCGGCAAAAATGGACCCGAATTCTTTACGCCACACTATGACCGATGGGCATTGCCGGCCTTTTTCCGCCACGCAATGAATCAATTCTTCAACGCAAACCAGCCGAGACCCAAAAAGTAATTGTCTCAATTAATCAAGTAAAAGGGATTGGGCAGTTTAAATACGCGTTCTTCACAGCAACCCGCCAAATCGCTGGCCTGATCGCCAATATTTAAAACGATGTGATATCCCTTGTCCTCAATCAGCTGCCGGTCAAGTGACTTGAACTCGCGAGCAGGTTTCTTGTTGCCATCGGGTTGCATGACAAGGTCGGCCCAACCGGAGTAACCAACATCAGTCAGGCTTTTGATCGTCGCTTCACGCTGCGCATTTTGGCGCCCAGTAACAAAGAACACGGTAACACCCATTTTTTTGGCATAGCTGAAGAGTTCAAGAACTGGAATGATTGCGGATCCCTGAGCATTAGGGTAGAGCTTCACTTGAGATGGATATGAACAAAACCCGCAGCCGGACATAACATCCCAGTTCGAAAGGGACGTCTCATCGATATCGAATACGGCTGCAAGTTTTTCATCTTTTGAAGCATGCTTCGCCCGCACGTCAAGGTAATCTCTGGCATTGTTTGCAACTTTCCTGATTTCCAGATCGTACTCTCCGGAGTCGTGATAACGAATGAGCCGATCAACAACGATTGCGTGATTTTCCGGCTCTAGTGATGCTGAACATCGTCCAGGACTTGAATTTGTCTGCCCGAAGAGCGTAAACGCGAAAATGCAGATCAAGCTGATTGCTTTTGTCACAGATCTCATTTTGTGCCTCTAACGAATGAATAGTCCTGGCAATGGATAAATCAGTAAAGGCAACATTGCAAGGCCAGACTTACATCGGGCAGCTTTATTTTTGCTAATAATTTTCAATTAGTGAGCAATGCAATGCACACAAGTAAGTAGCGCGATCATCCTCTCGCCATCTCATTTCGCAAAAATACAGAATGGTGCTTGCAGTTGACCGAGATTGTTTACTTCGAATGATCGGGCCCTCAATCATTTTTGTACTAAGTACAAAAATAACTTGCCAGCGCCGCAAGAAGTCATTTAGGCTTCACCTGCACGTGACCTCTAAGAACGATATTGATAAGCTTCGCAGTCAGCTCACCGGTAGATTACTTCAAGCGGGCGATCCCGGTTACGACCAGTCACTAGTCATTGACAACGGCCGTATTGATCTTCGTCCCGGCGCCGTTGCAATGTGCGCGAACGCGCAGGACGTCATTACATCCTATAAATTTGCGGTCGAACATGAGATGCCTTTCACCGTACGCGGCGGCGGGCACAGTGCAGCCGGTTACTGCCTGAACCAGGGTGGGCTGGTCATTGATCTCACCAACATGAAGGCCAAGCGTTTCGACGCTGGTCGGCAGGTCTGTTGGGCGGAGACTGGGAACCGCTGGCGTGACATCTACATCTATTTGCAAAGCAGCAATACTGGATTTATTCCGATCGGGGGCGGTTGCCCCACGGTTGGCATTCCCGGTTTTATGCTCGGCGGCGGACTGAGCTTCGTTTCCCGCTCTTACGGCCTGAGCGTCGACAACCTGGTTTCCATTGACCTTGTTACCCCAGACTACCAATTGCGCAGAATCTCCGCCGATTCCAAATCGAAGGAAGACCGCGATCTCTGGTGGGCGTGCCGTGGCGGCGGCGGCGGAAACTTTGGGATCGCCGTGGCTTTTGAGCTGCGCGTGCACAAGCCTTTGACAAAGACAATGCTGGTGGGCCAAATCCGCTATCCGGCAGAGGCGGCGCAGGAAGTTTACGGCTTTTACAACGAGTGGATAGAGACCGTTCCCGACAAGTTGGCGGTGTACGGTTACATGGGAAAGGTGGCGCTTCCGGCGCATCCCGATACTCTCGTCAACTCAATTGGCCTTACGCCAATCTTCAACGGCGACACACGTGAGGGGATGGACCTGATCGCGCCGATCCTGAAATTTCCCAATATCTTCATCAGCCTTTACGACATGACGCTGCCCGACTTCGAGATATTCAACGGCTTATTGACCAACGTTGGGGGAAAACAAGCTTATATCCGCTCGGGTTTCATGCCTCCTAAAGCCTTCACGCCGGCAGCCATTACCACGTTGACTGAATCCATGGCGAGCGCTCCGTCACCCAACAGCTTTCTGGTGTGGACGCACATGGGAGGCAAGATCGAGCAGGTGAAACCGGATGGCACGTCATTCTGGCACCGCAAAGCCCGCTTCCTGTGGGAAGTAAAGTCTATCTGGGCGAACGACGACCAGTTAGGACAGAACGTTCAGTGGGGTTATGCGTTGGGCGAAGCAATGAAGCCGCATGACACCGGGGCCTACGTCAACTACATCGATCCGCTGCTCACCAACTGGAAGCAAGAGTATTACGGCGGCAACTACAACGAGTTGGTTCGGATCAAGAAGCAATGGGATCCCAACAATCGTTTTACCTTCCAGCAGGCGATCGGCTCGCCGTTCGAGCCCACGCCCGGTAATTTCGCTCCGCTATTTCAAACATTCATCGCTTAAGCCAAGCCGGAGGAGCCATGAAGAAGCTCGTTTTCGTTGCGGCGCTGCTATTAACCGCAGCGTTGCTGTTACATGCTGGACCGCAGGGGGCGTCGCCGACGCCACCACCGCCAATCGTACTCAGCCCAGCTATTCCCGGCGACGTTAATGTCACGGCCAAAACCGTTTCGATCGATGCCTTCCAGCCTGACTTTGACGTCTACTCATGGAATACCTTTATCGCCCTGAACTGGCCGCCCGGACCGGACGGCAATGGCGATCCCAAGAAGACCATCGGCAGCAATGGCGACAATGACACCGTGTGGGAGCATTACCGCGACGTGAGCGATGTCTTCCTTCCGGGGGGTGCGCGGCCGACATGGAACGGCTCGGTGAACATCCCTGACGCCTGCAAGTCGGTCAACAAAGGGAACCTGCCAGTAGTCATGCTCATGCAGATCGGCAAGAACCTGCTGACGCCCTCGGTGGTCTCGGCGAACAGCCAGCCGTTCAACACCGGCCCGATCATCGACCAGCACGGCGTCTTCACACGCTTCCAGATCCTCGTCAACAAGACGATGTTCGACTACATCCTGTCCAATTCGCTCTACTCGAAGGCGGGGCAGAAGGCTTTCACGCCACCGGTCAATTTCACGTCGGGCTCAATCGACAGCACGGGAAAGACGCTGGTCGAAGGAGCCATCATGGTCAAGACCGCGTGGAAGATGATCTCCCCTGCCGATAAGGCCCGCTTCCATTCCGAGAAGGTGCTGGTTTACACGCCAGCATCGGAAAATCCCAAATACCCGGCGCGGTGCACGATCCAGACGGCGGGGCTGGTCGGCATGCACATCGGCCACAAGACGCAGGCCGCGCCGCAGTGGCTCTGGTCGACTTTCGAGCACGTGGACAATGTGCCGACCGATGCCGAGGTCAAGAGCGGCAAGCTCAAGGCGAGTTACAACTACTACAATCCGAAGTGCAAAGCCTGCAAGATGAATCAGGTTCCGCCGCGTCCGTGGAAGCCGACGATGGTCAGCACATTCCACAGCCAGATAGTGCGGATGAACCAGTTCAATTTTCCCATCTATGCAGCCAGCGCGGCCACCCGCAATGTCGACGCACAGAAGCAGTTGAAGGGCGTGAATCCGAAATCTGTCTGGCAGAACTATGAACTGATCAGCACCATGTGGCCCACCGACCCGAAGCAGCCGTTCGGCGCGCCAGCCCCAACGTTCCTCGCCAACACAACCCTTGAGACCTATATCCAGGGGACGGTGCCGAACGTCTCGTCGAACTGCATCGAGTGCCATAACAACGCCACCATGACCGTGCCGGTGCCCAGCGACTTCACCTACGTCCTGCAACGCGCCCAGTAGAGAGAAAGGCTGAAACCATGACCCGTCGAACAATACCATCACCCCCACCGATCCCCGACTCCGAGATTCAGGACTTTGCCGACATGTCGGCGGCGCTGACCGGCTTCCAATCAAGCGTCCTCAAGCCGGCACTCGATCCGCTCGGCCTGGCGCGTGAGTATTACGTCTTCGCCGTCGCGCAAGTGGGTCAAGCGGCAATGACGTCGCTCCTCAACGCCTATCGCGCCATCAAGACGAAACCGGCACAGCAGATCGCCGATACGCTGCTTGAAACGAGCGGCTCCTCGCCATCGGCGCAGGCGCAACTCGCCCAAAGCATCGTCGCCATGTGGTATCTCGGCTCGTGGTATGTACCGGGCGTGTTGGGCGGAGGCGGATTCGCGCCACCGCCGCTGCAAGTCATCTCTTCGGTCGCCTACACCAATGGTTTAGTCTGGCGCGTCATGCAGTCGCACCCCATGGGGTACAGCGCTTTCACTTTTGGCTACTGGAGCCAGCAGCCCGGATCACTGTCCAGTTTCGGGGTGAACACCGGCAACGGTGGTGGACAATGAGCCCAACTACTCCGCAATATGACGTGGTCATCCTCGGCGCTGGCGTCTCCGGTAATCTCATCGCCAAGGAACTCGGCCGGGCCGGCAAGAAAGTGTTGATTCTTGAAGCCGGGCTGGCCGTTCCTGACAGCCGCGAGGAGTACATGGAGAATTTCTACCTCGCACTGGCTAAGACGCCCGAATCGCCGTACCCTGCGCTCGCCGGACGCCAAGGCTCGAAGTTCAATCCCGTCGGCGAGCTGCCCAATCCGGCAACTCTGCCCACGCCGCGCGCAACGGTGCTGTCCATCGGCAAGGCCCCCGATGTCAGCTATCTGGTGCAGCAGGAGCCGTTCACCGAGCTCCATAAGAACGATCCCAATCCGCAAAACCCGCCGGCAGACCCAAAAACCGGCGACGTGCGCGGTCTCCAGTTCTCAAGCACCTATGAACGCAACGGCGGCGGAACATCTTGGCATTGGCTCGGCACGTCGCTGCGCGAGTTGGAAAATGACATCCGCCTGGAGACGAAGTACGGCCACGGCCGCGACTGGCCGCTCGACTATACCGAGTTGCAGGAGCTGTGGGGGCTGGCGGAAAAAGAGATCGGCGTCGCTGCCAGCGTGGCTCAGCAGGAGCCGCTGGAAGTCGTCGGCCTGAATTATCCGCCGGGCTATCAGTACCCCATGCAGGCGATCCCAATGAGCCTGGTCGATCAGGCCGTCAGCAGCGCCGTGGCGGGTCTCCAGGTACCGGGCACGCTACCGAACACGCCCGGCGGCTCGGACCCGACGCTGTATGACGTCTTCGTCTCGCCGACACCGCAAGGCCGCAACTCCGAGCCGTACGACGATCGCCGCGTTTGCGCCGGCAACACCAACTGCATCCCCATCTGTCCCATTCAGGCGAAGTGGGATCCGACCGTCACACTCGGCAAGGCCCTCGACACCGGCAAGGTGACGGTGAGCTATCAGTCAGTGGCGTACAACGTCGCGGTCGAAGGCAAGAACGCAACGCGCGTTGACTACTACCAGTGGTCGCGCGATGACAAGGGCAACCTGACCAAGGTCTCCAAGTCTGTCACTGGAAAGCTTTACGTCTTGGCCTGCCACGCCATTGAAAACGCGAAGCTGCTTCTGCTGTCGAACAACCAAAAGGGCGTCGCTAACAGCAGTGACCAGGTGGGCCGCAATCTTATGGATCACCCGCTCTACCTGACCTGGGCCCTCGCTCCGCAACCGATCTTCGGCTATCGCGGCCCGCTAGCCACTTCGGGCATCGAATCGCTTCGCGACGGCGAGTTTCGCAAATACCGGGCGTCGTTTCGCATGGAAATCGGCAACGAGGGATGGAACTTCTCGAAGGGCGATCCCTACACGACGACGATGGACTTCATCCAGGGAACAAACAATTCGAACGTTAACCCTCCTCCGGGAGGGAGCGGCCAGCCGGTTCGCCTTGGGGGCCTGAAGCTGGTGCAGCAACTCAACAACATTTTTACTCGCCAGTTCCGCATCGCCTGCATGTTCGATCAATCGCCTCTCGCCGAGAACCGCGTCACGCTCGATGTCGACAAGGCGACCGGCAAGCCGAACAACGTTGACGGTCTTGGCCTCCCGCGGCCGAAGGTCGAGTATGGTTTAGACCCGTACACGATGGAAGGCTTCCGCATGGCCTCCTACGTCTGCTCAAAAGTCTACGAGCGGATGGGCGCGACGGAGTTCACCATAAACGGAGTGGGGGGCGCAGGCGACTTCACATATCAGGGCGTGAACTACCACTACTATGGCGCGGGCCACGTAGTGGGGACACACCGCATGGGCGTCGATCCGAGTTCCTCGGTCGTTGACGCGAGTCAGCGCTCGCATGATGTGCAGAACATGTGGATCGTCGGGAGCGGCAGTTTCCCGACCGTCTGCACTGCAAATCCCACGCTGACTCTGATGGGTCTGGCATTTAAATCGGCGCGAAGCATCCTTGCCGCTCTCGGTTCCTGAAGAAAGGATCGTCATGTATCTCATCAATGCTTTTTGGTCAATCGTGCCCGGCAATGAGCCGAAGGCGTATGCAGCGCTCGGCGAACTCGCAGCGCAAATTGAGCGCTCCGAGCCGGACACATGGCTCTATCTGATCCACACGCCGAACTTTGATCCGGGCATCAATATCTTTCCGCCGCCCGCGCCGGTACAGGTGGCGTTCGTTGAAGGCTATAAGGACCGCAAAGCATTCATGGCCCACAACAGCGGGCCGAACCTGAAGAAGTTCATCGCCAAATACGGCAGCCTTTTTCTGAACATGTACGGACCAACTTCGCCGTTCGTCATCGTACAGGCGCTCGAACTGGCAGTTGGATTCATTCGTCCCCAGCAGGTGGACCCCAATGTGTTCCAGGTGGAGGCGCGCTGGGTAATGAAGCCGGGCAACCGGAAAAAAGTAGCGGCGGCGCTGGTTGACTATGTCAAAGCAGTGAAGGAGATAGAGCCGGGTACATACATGTATACGGTGAGCTTTGCCGATGAGTCGCCGGATTCCCCCGCTATCCCGCCGATGCAACTTGACGCGGTGACTTACAACTCTGCATGGAAGGACCACGACGCTTTCGTTGCCCACACCAAGGAGCCGGTGTACCAGGAGTTTCTTAAAGCGCACGGTGACTTGTTCGTGCAGACTGTTCCGGGATCTACGATGCATCCTTATATGACCACATCGGTACTCAAGCGGTTCGCCGGCTTCCTGCGTCCGGAGGCATTCGTCGGATGAGCACCGGACAACTGCCGCCGGTAACCCATGGCGCTATTGCCGCGCCGGTAGTCGCGCAGTTCCTTCGCTCGTCGGGCATGTCCATTGAACAATTAATGCTTGCGCTTGTCCCACTGGCCCAAAAGTACGCCATCCCGCCCATCTCAAACTTCTTCGTCGGAGCAGTAGCTCTTGGTGCAAGCGGCAGTATTTACTTTGGGGCGAATTATGAGTTCGTGGGCCAGGCGCTCAGTTTTACCGTCCATGGAGAGCAGGCTGCGACGGCCCATGCGATCTCCTGTGGCGAGACTGGAATGCAGATGCTCGCAGTTTCCGCCGCCCCGTGCGGTTATTGCCGGCAATTTCTGTATGAACTAACCACGGCTTCGACGCTGCAGATTCTTCTCCCGAATACGCCTTCGACTCCGCTGACATCGTTGATCCCGGACGCATTCGGACCGGGCGACCTGGGGGTTACCGCGGCGCTGATGTCGCCGCAGTCGCATGGCATGACGCTTGCTCAGCCAACCGGCGATCCCGTGGTAAAAGCCGCGCTGGCGGCAGCGAATGCCTCCTACGCGCCTTACACTTTCAGCTATGCCGGAGTTGCCCTGAAGACCAGCGATGGCAGCATTTTCACTGGCCCGGTCGCTGAGAACGCAGCATTCAATCCGAGTATGTCGCCACTGGAAGCGGCCGTCGTCAGTTTGGTGATTTCGGGCGGCAAGGCTTACGGCGATATTGTTGACGCGGTGCTGGTTGAAGCAGTGGGCTCCAAAGCCAGCCAAGCCTCCGCTACGCATGATGTTCTGCGCGCGATTACATCGGTTCCACTCCGTACATACCAGGCGCATGCGCCACACAAATAAAGAGGAGAAGCACCATGCCTGATTTTTCCATCAAGATCGTCCCCGGCAGCAGTGGTGTAGCGGCGTTTCAGCCCGATCTGCCTGGCTCTAAACCAGGAGATCCGCTGAACGCTCCCCCCAGTTCGATCGTCTCCTGGAGCAACCATACCAATGACACGCACCAGGTTGCTTTAGACGATGGCAGCTACACCTCGAATGAAATTCTGCCTTCTCTCACGTCGAAGACCGACTACGTTGCACCGTCTCAGACTGGCACGCTCACATATCACTGCACCAAGCACAAAGGAGAGATTGGAAAGATCATCATTCAGGCCGTGGTTCCCATGCCGCCGCTTGCCCTTTTGTTCATTGTGCTCTGGCTGAGTGGATGGTTGGCCGTTCCGGCGCACGCACAAAAGACGCCGGGCCACGGCCAGGGACAAGGGCAGGGACAGAAGACGCCGGGAGCCGGACAAAATGCGCCCCCAAGCACCAGCCAGATTCCGTGTTTACCACCGCAGCAGCCACTGGTCAGGATTCCGGAGATCGTTTCCAAGGATGGCAGGCTACGGGCAACACTGATCGCGGGAACCGAGCAGGTCCGCATGCCGATGCGCTATCCGCTGACATACGTGGTTGATCCGAGCAAGCAGCCACCGAAGACACAGGCTTCCCAGCCCGGCGACCCGCAGAACTTCCAGGCCTGCTTCCCCGAATGGGTTCGTACCTTTCGAAGCCCGAACACCACCACGCCATTCCCGCCGCCTACGAAAGGCCTCGCCGATCCGATGCTCGGACCCACGTTGCGGGCGCGTGTCGGCGATTTCATTGAGCTGACCTTTCTGAACGAGATCGACCCGTCGAAGTTCGGCCAGTCGATCGACTCCGGCGATAGAAATGCTTGCGAAAGCACCTCAGCGGGATATCCTGGCAACGACAACTTTCCGAACTGCTTTCACGGCTCAACCACGGCGAATTTCCACTTCCATGGCACTCACACCAATCCCAACTCCACAGGAGACAATGTTTTTCTGCAGGTACTCTCCTCCAAGCGACTCACCGGCAATCCTGCGCCGCCCCAGCCGCCAAATTTCGATGAGTTTTTCACCAAGTGCGAGGCGGAGCTGTCCAAGGGATCGCATGTGGAATGGCCGGTGACCTGGGACGATCTCCCAAAAGCGTACACTGACATGCAAAAGGAACTTCTGCAGAGGTTCGACCAGCAACCGGAAATCGGCAACAAGCTCTGGCCTGTCAACCAGGCATCGCTCGATCGCAAGGATTGGCCGCAGTACTACATCGGCAGCTTTCCATACTGCTTCAGGCTGCCGAAGTTTCCCGAGGTGGTTCCTACGCCGCCGGCCAAGGGAGGCGCGGGTATGAGAGAAATGGAAGCGCACCAGGGGATCGAGGCCCTCTCCGTCACCGAACAAGGTGGACCACTGAAAATGGGGCAATCGCCGGGTACGCACTGGTATCATGCGCATAAGCACGGCTCCACCACCATCGACGTGGCCAACGGATTCGCCGGCGCGTTCATCATTGAAGGCCAGTACGACGACGAAATCAATGAAGTCTACAAGGCCTACGCAAAAGAATGGACGCGCACCCAGCCGGTGCTCGTCATCGACCAGTTTGGCACTTCGCCTAACCTCAAGGGCGGGGCAGGACAGGACAAGGGGCCGGACTTTTCTTTGAATGGCCGCACGAATCCGATCATCAGCATGAAGCCTGGCGAGGTGCAGATGTGGCGCATCCTTAATGCCTCAAGCCGCGCCGGTGTTCTCTTCCTCGCTCCGCAAGGAGTGAACTGGAAGACGCTAGCCATCGATGGCGTCCAACTCTACACTGACAACTACGCGAATAGCAGCAACAAAGGGTTCATCCTGGCCGGAGGCAACCGTATTGATCTGCTGGTGCAGGCCAAACCGTGCACAACGCCGGGCGGATGTACGTATCCTCTGCAGGTCCACAACACGGTTGATCCGAGCGATCTTGAGCCCAATCCGCCGAACCGTGGACCATTCAACATTGCCCTGGCGACGATCAAGGTGGCGGGCACGCCGGTCAACATGCCATTCCCTGACGCCTCGCCAGCCAAGACCTTTCCTCCCGACCTGAACGATATAACTGACAACGAAGTTAGGGGAACGCAGGTCATCGACTTCGGCACGATTCCGCAGCAGTTCAACAACGGACCTCCGCCCAAGTCGCCGGCAGCGGTCCACAGCATCAACGGTAAACAGTTCAGCGGTGAGGTTGGTGTGGCCGTGCTCTTAAATAATGTTGAAGAGTGGACGGTCACGAACAACTCAACCTTCATTTCGCATCCATTCCACATTCATATCAATCCATTCCAGGTCACGGAGGTCTTCGCCCCGAACGCGCCGCTGGCAGATGGAAAGACGCCGATGTACGTCGTTTCCACCAATAGCAGCGCTCCGCTTCAGCCGGGACAGTGCCTGGTGAATCCCGATAATCCTGCCACGTGGAAGCCTTGCCGCGCCACAGTGCCAGCCACGCACAGAATCTGGTGGGACGTCTTTCCAATTCCTTCGGGCGTTTCCGCAAAGAAGAGTGATGGCACGCAGATCACGATCAAGGGTTATTTCAAGCTGCGCAGCCGCTTTGTCGATTATCCGGGATGGTATGTCATTCACTGTCACATCCTGGCGCATGAAGATCGCGGGATGATGACCGTGGTGGAAGTGGCGCCGCTCGTGTCACCGTATTCGCATCACTGATGCGCAGGGGACGAACCAATCATTCATAGGAAAACAACCGCCTTGCGAGCAAAGATTCTCGCAAGGCGGTTTTCCGCGTCGTTGAGACAAAATTCCTTTCGGCACTCGCAGGCTTTGTAAATTTGAACCCATCACGTGAGACAAACTCAACTCTCACAGTTTCCGACACTGCTTTCCTCAAAACTCGTCGCTTTGATTCTTCAGCAGGGGCGACTGGGTAATTTGATTTTCGAATGACTCAATCATCAAATTACCCAATCTTAGTTCTTCCTAATTCACCGTCTGCGTAAGCACCGGTGAAGTGCTGCCCAGAAAGCTGGTACTGCCTCCATAGACAATGGTTATCGAATGACTACCCCGAGCCAGGGTGGAAGTCGAGAACGTGGCCTGGCCGGAAGAGTTCAAAGTTTTGGTGCTAAGTGTCTTGGTTCCATCTTTAAACGTGACGCTCCCTCCAGGCACAGCCGTTCCCGGAGAACTGGCTATTACAGTCGCGGTGAAAGTGACGCTCTGGCCGTGGTTCGACGGGTTGAGCGATGAAGTCACCGCGCTGGTGGTCCCATCCTTATTTACGGTCTGAGTCAGGACAGAAGATGTGCTCGGATTAAAAGTAGAGTTGCCGTTGTACGCAGCGGTAATGGAATGCGAAGCGACGGCGAGGGTCGAGGTGGTGAAGGTTGCGTGGCCTGCGCCATCAAGCGTGGAAGTCCCCAGCGTCGTGGTGCCATCTTTAAACGTGACTGTGCCGGAAGGCACGCCTCCGCTGGAACTAACAGTGGCAGTGAAGGTCACCGACTGGCTGAAAACAGAAGGATTGGCCGATGAAACTGCAGTCGTAGTGGTAGTGAAGGAGCTCTGAACAGTTTGCAGGGTGCTGCCGCTGCTCGTCGCGAATAACGGATCGGAAGCGTAGGTCGCAGTGATGGTGTCACTGCCTGCGCCGAGCGCCGAGGTGCTGAATGAGACCTGTCCGCTGGAGTTCAATGGCGCTTGCGCAAGCACGGTGTTGCCCTGTGAAAAAGTCACTTGGCCCGTGGGAGTGCCGGCGGCCGGGGGCACAGAAGCAACAGTGGCGGTGAAAGTAACGGACTGGCCCACACCGGACGGATTCGGCGATGAAGCCAGAGCCGTGGACGACGCGCCTGCGTGAATCGACTGCACCAGAGAAGAACTGCCGGGTATAAAGTTGGAATCGCCGCTGTACTGCGCAGTGATGAAATGCTGATCAGCCGTGAGCGACGAACTGGTGAACGTCGCATGGCCGTTGGCGTCCAGCGGCACATTGGAAGCCAGCGTGACAGTGGTCGTTTGCAGCGTGGAATTCACTACGGCGTAGGTTGTGTCACTAAAAGTCACCGTTCCAGTTGGAGTCGGGCCGGAGCCGCCGGTGTTGGTGATCGATGCAGTGAAGGTAAGCGACTGTCCCACCACGGCGGAGCGCACGTCAGGAGTGGAAGAGCTCACGGCCACGCCCACACCGCTCAGATTTCCCAGCGCCCATAGCGTGCCGCCGTTAAGGGTAAAGACTGTGCCGTCCGGGCCGATCACCGTGGGCACATAAGGCTCGCCCACTCCCGGCCCCAGCGTCACCCATTCCGACAAAGAATTGGTGATCAGGTTCCAGCGATAGGTGCGTCCGTCTTCACTGGGCGTGAAGATGCTGTTGGTAGCAGGATTGACTGCGGCGGTGTTGATGCACCACTCACGCACGGCTAGGGGAAGCGTGGTCGAACGGTTCTCCACGTCTGCCGTCGGGCCGATCACGGTCAGCACTTCGCGCATGATCAACATGCCGTTGGATGAGGCATGCGCATCCACCTGGGTTGCGTTGGGGTCGAGCAGGGCGATGCGGTTCACGCCGTCAGCGCTGTCGCCTCCGGCATTGGCGTAGTTGTTGTACTTGCTGAAGATCAGGTAGCTCGAAGTCCCGGTATAAGAAGGCACCATGCTCGCGGGCACGATAGCGGGAGTGTTGTCCCAGCCAAAGCCGCCTGCCGGATGCTCCACAGTTAGATCGGAGCTGAAGTGAAGCAAGAAGCCGCGCGAGCCGTTGAAGGGATTGCCGAGAACGCCAAAATAGACGTCTCCGTCCGGGCCGACCATGGGTGAAGCCGTGCTGTCGTCGATGATGTCAGCGTTATTGGCGTTGTTGTTGCGTGGATCTTTCAGGAAGACCTTGAACTTGGTGGCCAGCGTAGTGCTGTCAAGCCCCAGAAGGTAGCCATAGGTGTCACTGCTTGCGCCTTTCACTACTACATAGACGGTAGTGCCGTCGTTGCTGAGCGCGGGAGCGGAGTTGTGGGTGTCGCGCCCGATGGTTGCGTCAGCGGCCGCGTTTCCGGCAAGAACAAATGTGGCGTTGCCGTTGGGATCGATGCGCGCAAACCCGCTTTGCGTAGTGCTGAGCGGCGCGGGCGCGGTGCCCTGCACGCGGAAACCGAAAAACACGTTGCCGCTTGAGTCGCTTGTGATGGGCGTGTTGATGAACACGGTGGAGTTGAAGGCCGAGGCGTTCGCCTGGTAGTTCGCCAGAGTCGTATAGAAGACCTGCTGCACCGGAGCGCCGTGGCTGACTGAATCGGGATTATCAATGTAGTAGATTGTCCCGCCGTTCCCGGGGTAGTAGAGCCGCGTGTCCACGGAGTTGACGGCCAGCGCCGGCTGATAAGGAAGAATCCAGTTGTGCGAAGGCTGGGTGTAGTCCGTGGTTAGCGAGTACATCGCGGCCCCATTGACGGCATTGAAGACGTTGATTTGGAAGCCGCCACTGGAACCCGTCTTTTGCGGAACGACGATGGTGTTGGCCGGCGTTATCAGCGGAGCGCCATAGTGCGCCAGCGCCCCGGTGTTGTTCAGGTCGATCGAGGCAGACCAGTGAATGGAATTCAAGTGCTGCGCCGCAGGAGTGTAGATGGCCGTATGCTGGGCATTGCCGCCAAACATGGGGACGATGGTCTGAGCGTGAATGATGGTGGAACCTGTGGCAAGCATTACGAGCAGCAGGAGTTTTCTAAACATAGGTATTGATCCTTTCAAAAAGCTGCAGTAGACGGCACGACTTTCTCACCCAAGCACGCGAAAACCGGCGCGTGCCTGGGTCGGAGTGCTACGCAAGACTCTCTCTAGTTCGAGTTCGGCTGCGAGATCGTTCCCGTATATGTCCCGATGGCGGTACCAGCGCACAAGTCGATCGTCGTCGCGATTGTCCCGCTCCCTGTGGCATTGGCGAAGGCGCCCGTCCCGCCGGTAATTGTGTACGTTCCTGTGGAAGTGATCACACACTTATCGCCCCCGCCCTTACCCTGAAAGGTCCCACTCACGGAAAGGAATATGCTGTCCTTCCCGTTAGCCGCGATGAAAACTTCAGTGGTGCCAAAGTTCCCCTGATTATCCTGGATACGTGTTATTGGCCCCGTGACGTCCCCCAAGTGCGTCGCATTGCCAGAAACGGTGCCAGTCAACTGGGTCAGTCCGCCGGGCAGCTTCGTCACGCCCGTAATCACTGCCGTGCCGGTGGCGGTGAACGATACCTGCTGGGTTTGAGCGAGCGTGACGCCGGCTCCGAAGACAACGATAAACAGCGCGAGCGCTACGCGAATTACTGCGGCAAAACGCAGCTTTGATAGTTTCTGAATAAGTACTGTCATGGTAATTTCCTTTCTTAAAGTGAAATGACAAGAGCCCAAAGTCCGGTTCGATAGTTATTGTTTGGTCGCGATATATCCGTGTTCCACGCCGGCGTTGTCAAAGAAATCGCCGACAATCACGCCCGCGGCGTTGATGCCATCGCCATCGGTTGAAGCCGCGCCGGGGAAATCCAGTTGAATAAAGACACCATTCTGCTCCAGGAAGCCGTGCCCATTTCCGGAAGCGTCCCCGAAGCTGCCAACGATGTTGGGCCGGGCGTTCAGGCCGAAAGCAAAGGAGAAGGTGGTAGTCCCAGGGAAGTTGACTGGAGTAAAGACGCCGCCCTGCCGGGTAAACGCATGAAAGTTCCCCGATGCGTCAGTGAAAGCGCCCGCGAGATCTCCGTGATCGTTGATGCCGAAGATAAACGTGCCGGTCGCGCCGGGAAAATCGATCTGCGTGAAGACGCCGGAGCTGAGCAGAAATCCATGCGTGCGTCCTGCCGTGTCATTGAAGCTGCCGGCAATCTCTCGCGCGTCATTAATACTGAGCGCCTGCGTGGAGACCGCGCCGGGAAAATCGATCTGGGAAAAAGCGCCGGTGATGCCGTCGCGCAGCAATCCATGCTGGTTTCCTGAGGCGTCAGTGAACGCGCCCACAATGTCTTCACGATTATTCAATCCCACGGTCTTGGTAACGGTTGCGCCGGGAAAATCAATTTGCGTGAAATTGCCTGAGATGGAGGTGAAAAAGAAGCCGTGCTGAACGCCGGCATGGTCGAAGAAGAACCCTGCAATATTTCCGCGAGCATTGATGTTGTCCGCTTCGGTTGAAGCGCTGTTGGGCACGTCAAAAATCTGGAAGTGGAAAGTCTGCGCGGAAAGTTGAAGACCGGCGAAAAGCAACAGGGAGAGAAAAAACTTTCTAGACATAGTTCGTTCCTTTCAGGGAAAAGCGGTTCGCAAAACCAAAGGATCTGAGAGCAGGGACTGTTGCTCACAATCCCTGCTCCCGATATCGCCCGACCGATGGACAACGGCCGGAACAGTAGTTATTGCGCGGTCACCTTTACGCCGGTGAAGTTGAAGTGGCCTGCCACGGTCCCGCCGCTGCCCTGGGGATCGTCATTCAGCCCGAAAACGGTCAGGGTGATGGTCCCGCTCGCCGTGTCCTTATTAATGGTGGTGAAGACGTAATCCACGCGGGCGATGCCGGCGCTGGGGAACGAGAAATCCAGGGTCCGGCCCACCACGCCGGAGGCGGGATTGGCCCATGTGCCCATCTGGCTGCTGAACTGGAAGGCAGGCCCGCCCTGTCCGGAGTCAATGGACGACATGGCGTGGTCCGCGCTCAGTGTAATGACCGAGCGCGACGCAAATGCGTTGGTATTGGCATCTGTGATGGTGGTCAGATAAGTTCCGCCAGAAAAACCATTGCCCTGATTTTGGTTTTGCGCATTCAACATGGTCCAGGCCCCAAAGGCAAGAGCGCATACAGTCAACACTGCAAAGATCCGAACATGCTTTCTCATAAGAAACTCCTTTCGTATTTAGTAATTGGTAATTAGTAGTTAGCCAAACCAGGAAACCCAAAACAGCGCGATGGCCGTTTTGCCCCGGCCAGAGCTAAGTTACGGCCGATGGCCAATGCCTTCTACCGCTTCTTGTTTCGTCCTTAAGCTGCTTAGAACGGCGCTGTGGTGCTGCCGGTGTTCTCTCCGATCTGCAGTCCCACGGTTGCTGGATTTGGCTGGCCGGTGAGGTCTACACCGTTGACGGCCACCGAGTACTTGAAACTGTTGTTCGTGCTCCCGGTCGCCATCAGCGTCATGCTCACGGGCAAACCGTTAATGGTCCCGCTGAACACGAAGTGCATGTTTCCCCCGACTTGCTTGAACGAACCTGCTGGAATGGTCAGCGTGAAGTTATCCACGGTGATGGTGAGCGGCTGGGCCGCCAGGTCCAGTCCGGAGCTGTTTGCGCCCAGGGTGAAGGTGCCCGACTCCGTAAATCCGTTCTTGTTCACGCTCAGCCCGCTGATCGCGAACCGGGAGAAGGGCGTGCTCAGGTTGGCAATCGCGATGGCGAACGGACTAAACCCCGCCGGTACCGTTGCCACCACAGTATTTGTAGCGGTTGAAATCACGGAGACGTTGTTGCTCCCTTGGTTTGCAACATAGACAGACGCTCCATCCGGAGTAACCGCTACTCCGGCTGAAAACTGGCCGACTTGAATCGGGGAAGGCTCCAGTGTGTTGGTGGCCGTGTCGATTATGCTCACTGCGTCAAATCCATTCGATACATAGACCCGGCTGCCGTCCGGCGTGATGGCAAGCCCACCAACGAACACGAAGGACCCAGGGATGGGGATCGTTGCCACCACGGTGTTGCTCGCGGTAGCTATCGCCTGAACAACGGGACTGTTCCCGCCGCCTACGTAGACAGTGTCTCCCCCAGGCGTAATGGCAATAATCGGAGCAGGAAAGAAGGACACAGACGAACTTACGCCTATGGACTGCAGAACTGTGTTGGTGGCAGTGTCAATCACAACAACATTGTTGGTGCCCACCGCGTAAGCGCGGGTTCCGTCGGGAGTGATAGCGACAGCGGTCGCGTGGGCTGGGGTGGGAATCCTGGACACCACGCTGTTTGTGGCCGTGCTGATTACCGCCACTTCAACGGCACCTGGCACATAGACGCTTTTGCCGTCGGGCGTAACCGCGGCTGGTCCAAGAAAACGGCCCACGCTAATGGTTGCAATCACGGTGTTGCTGGCTGTATCAATCACTGAGACTGTACCGCCAAGAGAATTGCTGACGTAAGCCCGCGTTCCATCGGGGGTTAAAGCCACACCAGCCGGGTTAGATGTGGAGTCTCAAGAGGTTGTTCCGATCGAGGCCGGAGCGGCTGATAGGTGGAACATGGTTGAGGCTACCATGAGGACGGTGCCAGTTGTAATGGTGAAGCCAGGGAAGAAGATGTTCGTGACGGTGTTGC
>JAIQGK010000018.1 GCA_020072645.1 Terriglobia bacterium | reverse complement strand
CGAGTGTGGCGGACCAGCGGTTCTCCTTCATTGTTGGCTCCCGTCATACGAAAATCGGTGGACTCGGGTGGACCGAATTATAACTGGTTCAATCCGACTCAACAGTACTACCGTTTTCAAACCATTGCAGATGATTCACTGGCCAGCGTGGTGCTGGGCACGGGAAAAATGCTCAGCGACTTTAAACTCTTGAGGAAAATTTCTATCGAGTAACAACATGAGGGCGCGCCCCGGTGGCGCGTCCTCTTCTGGCCCTCCTTAGCGCAGCATCATGGAAAATTTCTTTACTCGGTACAAGAACCCGCTGGCACTGATGGCGGTTCTTTTCATTCAAGTGGTCGCTCTGGCCACCCAGGTGAAGCGTCCGGAAGGCGCAAAGCCAGGAAGTACCGGAAGCGGGACGCGGCTGATCCGCGTGTGGACTGTGACCGCATTTACTCCAGTGGAAAAGATGTTCGTTTCAACCGGACATTTCTTCCGCCACGGCTGGCACAACTATGCCGACCTTCGCGGCGCTCGCCAGCAGAACAAGGAACTGCAGGATGAAGTCGCGCGCTTGCAGATGGAGCAGGTGCGGCTCAAACAGGATGCGGACCAGGCCCGCCGATTGCAGGTCCTGCTGGACTTCAAGGAAAAGTTCATTTCAAAAACAGTGGCAGCCCAGGTAATCGGTTTCAGCGGAACGGAGCAGTCGCGGTTGATCACCATTGATAAAGGCTCACGCGACGGCCTTAGGCCTGACATGCCGGTGATTACCCCGGATGGGATTGTGGGCAAGGTGAAAGACGTTTTCAAACTGAGCTCGCAGGTGCTGCTGATCAACGATCATGACAGCGGAGCCGGCGTGATTCTGGAAAATTCCCGCCTGCAAGGAATCGTTAAAGGCACGCCTCTTGGCGAACTCCAGATCAATGACATCATGTCCGATGAGAAGGTAGAACCCGGCGAGCACTTGATTACCAGCGGCGGTGACCGCATTTATCCCAAAGGGTTTTCCGTTGGCACTGTGATTGCATCCACGCCGGACCATGACAACGATCCCTTTCTTGTCATCAAGATCAAGCCTGCGGCAGACCTCAATCGGCTGGAAGAAGTGCTGGTCATCACTGAGATGGCAGACAATTCGCATTCCGCTTCCGCAGGCCCGGAGCCCATGCGCGCCGCGGACATTCTGTCGCAACGGCTGCCCAGCGTTCCCAAAGTTGATCCAAACGCGCCGAAGACTCCCGGCGGTACACACACAGGAGTCCCACAGACCGGTGTTCCAGCGCCAAAAGCTTCTCCCACCGGAGGTGTTCAAGCAGGTGTTCCAGCGCCAAAAGCTTCTCCAACGCC
This sequence comes from Terriglobia bacterium, assembly GCA_020072645.1. Lineage (NCBI taxonomy): Bacteria > Pseudomonadati > Acidobacteriota > Terriglobia > Terriglobia bacterium. Next base: position 101,464 of record JAIQGK010000018.1, on the reverse strand, counting down.
CGCTATAACCAACAAACCGGCAACCGCAGGCGCTGAGCAGAAGCCGGGGAACGACGTCCACTGGAAACTACCGCCAACAGCGCCCGGAGCCACGCCCCCAGGTTCAACCACAAACAAAGCAGGCGCAGACGCGAAAACGCAGCCGGGCTCGGCCCAGAAGACTGCAACTCCATCTGGTGCAGCGGGAGCCGCCGCAACGGCCACGCCGCCCAAGCCGAAAGCTACTCCGACGAAACCCAAAGTTCCGACAGCCGCTCCCGATTCAAATGAACCAGGTGCTCCTTCCCCAACCCCGGCAAGCACGCCCGAGCCGACGCCGGCAGCACACCAACCAGCAACGCAGCAGAGGTCGCCGCGATGAACTCCAGCGTATCGCTAACCTCTCGCGAGGAAATAGAGGTACATCGGTTTAGCTGGCCGGTTTCCATCGGTATTCCGCTGCTGGCCATCTTTCTCCAGGTCTTTCTGAACCAAAGCCTGATGAAGGTGCTGGATCTGCCGCTGCTGGTGACAATCTTTTTTGCCGTCGCCCGCCGCCGGCCCATTCCCGGCATGATTACCGGGGCGTTGATCGGCACGCTGCAAGATGCCTGGACAGGACATCCGATTGGTCTTTTTGGGATTGCCAAGACCATCATTGGCTATCTGGGATCGTCTCTGGGCGTGAAAGTTGACGTTGATAACCCCGGCTCGCGCTTCCTGATGACGTTTGCTTTTGTCCTGATTCACCGCTTTGTTTATATGGCGATCAGCCTGCAACTGGTTGGCGGAAGTGAAGCCTGGATCTGGAGCCACACGCTGCTTTCAGCCCTGGTCAACGGGCTTGCGGCGGTCGTCCTGTTTGCTGCGCTGGATAAGTTCAAGCTTAGGAATTAACCCTGTCGCCTGGCTCACAAAAAAGGATCGATGAGCTGCGAATTGTGCGCTGAATGAATAGACGATAAACTGGCCGCCCTATGAGGATCGCGCTTCAATTCTTTTTGGCGATGGGACTGGCGATGAACGCGGCGGCAGCAACCACATCCTGCTCTCCCGTACCTGGAGCCGATCATATCTGGTCTAAGCCTGCGGTGCATTGGGTGTTCATCGGCGAGTTGCACGGTTCGAATGAAACTCCCGCTGCTTTTCGCGATCTCGTCTGCAATGCCATGGCGCAGGGAAAGCACGTTACCGTTGCCTTAGAGCGTCCAACGAGCGAGCAGGCCGCTCTGGATGACATTGTCACGGGCAAGGACCTTTCCGCAGCCAGGGAATCGCTGCTCCAACTACACGGCTGGAAAGAGGTTCTGGACGGCCGTGGAAGCGAAGCGATGCTGCGGCTGCTGGTCTCTTTGCGAGAGCTTCGCAGCCTCCATCCCGACTTAAAGGTTGTTGCATTCGATGCGCCCTACTCAGGATCGCCTGCCGGTGGGTCACGCGACGAAGCGCTGGGGCACGCTCTGCTTTCGTTACATCCAACAAAACCCAATGATCTGGTGCTCATCCTCACCGGGAATATTCACGCAATGCAAGCCTCGAAACGCGGCTACGACGTGGCGGCTATGTATCTTCCGCCCAAAGAAATTCTGAGCCTGGAAGTAACAGACTGGGGCGGAGAAACATGGTCCGACGACACACAAGGCGGCTGCGGTCCGTGGAAGGGCGGAGTTGGGGATAAGGGCGCAAAAAAGCCTTACGGGATATTTCTTGACCCAAGCTTGGCGCCTTTTGGAAAGGTCGATGGCGTTCTCTCCCTGGGGGTTCAACTGACAGCTTCCGCGCCTGCGGCCGGCATACCTTCTCCTGCTCCAGCTTGCCGCGTAAAGTTTCTCTCTGAGCACCAGGCCGTACCAAAGGACCAGTGACACTCGCCATCCGACCGGAGTTCCGGTCTAGGCATCGATGGTTATTTGCACAAGTTCTAAGAATCGTGAAGAGAGCCGGAGTTGTCCTTCCGGCAGGCCATGTAATCCTTCCGTAACCGCATCAGGTCTTCGTCTTACAGCATGCGTGGCCGATTTGCGGTACTCTAATTAGGGAACCCAAACAAAGGAAAATGGATCCTGGTTTGTTGCCGGAAAGCGACAAATCGCAACACGTATGCCGGGTCGCGACGAAAAAATTCCGCAGACAAAATTCTCCGTCGTCCAGTACCTCATTCTGGCAGTGTTCATCTTTCTTGCTTATGGGCTGTGGACGCTTCAGGTGCGCAAGAGTGATGAATACGTCACGCGCTCAGAGCAGAACCGGATTCGCCAGGTTCCGATCCTTGCGCCCCGCGGAAAAATTTACGACCGTGATGGGCAGTTGATCGTCGATAACTATCCGTCATTCTCTGCGCTGCTGCTGCGCGACCAGATGCGAGATCTCAACGCCGACGCGCAGAAGATCGCCGACGGTCTTCACCTTCCCGCGCAAGACATCATCGATAAAGTTCGGCGCTATCAACTGGCACGCAAGCCTGCCTTTGAGCCAATCATCATCAAGGACGACATCACACCAGACGAACGCGCGTTCATTGAGGCACATCGCGACGAATTTCCCGAACTGGAAACATTGATGATACATCGACGCCTGTATCCGAAAGATGGATTCATGGCGCACCTGATTGGCTACGTGGGTGAAGTAAGCGAAGACATGCTCAACTCGCCCAAGTTTGAACTGTATGAACGCGGCGATATCGTGGGCCAGTCCGGTGTGGAGCTGCAATACAACGATCTTCTGATGGGCAAAGACGGTTCGCGCCGCGTGCTGGTCAACAGCAAGGGCAAAGAAGTGGGGCGGCCGCCGAATGCGAACATCCCAGCGGTCAACGGGCAAAAGTTAAAACTGACGATAGATCTTGATATCCAGAAGGCAGCCGAGCAGGCGATGGAAGGCAAGAACGGGGCGGTTGTCGCCATGGACCCGCGCAACGGCGAGATTCTTGCCATGGTGAGCCGTCCGGCATTCGATCCCAATGACTTTGCCGTGCGCATCTCGCGCGAAGAATGGCTCAGGCTGGTGGAAGACCCGAATCACCCGCTGTTTAACAAGGCGATTCAGGCACAGTTGGCGCCGGGATCGGTTTTCAAGATCATCATGTCAGTCGCGGGGCTGCAGGAACGCGTGGCGCAAAATCTGCACGTGAACTGCGCCGGCGGCGGAGTATTTTTTGGCCGATACTTCAATTGCTGGGTCAAGGGCGAGCATCGCGTTCACGGTCCGGTGAACATCAGCAAAGGCATATATCAATCCTGCGACGTTTTCTTTTACACGCTGGCGGAGCGTCTGGGCATTGAGAAGATTGCCAAGTGGGCCACAGCCATGGGGCTGAGCAAAAAGACCGGGATCGACCTGCCCAATGAAGTCAGCGGCATCATGCCGTCAGAAGAGTGGAAGATGAAGACCTTCCGGCAGAAGTGGTATGCGGGCGAGGTCATCTCCGTGGGCATCGGCCAGGGCGCGGTCGCGGTGAGCCCGATTCAACTGGCGCGGACGATTGGCGGAATCACTATGGGCGGAACTTTCTATCGTCCACACGTGGTTGATCCTGAGCAGTTGCCGGCGCAATTTAAAAACACAAACGCCTCAACCATGCCGGATGTGGTGCACGTCCCTATCGATCCCCAGAACTGGATCACGATCACCGATGCCATGGCCGGCGTGGTGAATCCTCCTTCCCCGGGCATGCCGGAAGGAGGAACGGCCCCTAGCGCGCACATTCAGGGTGTGGATTTTGCCGGCAAGACGGGCAGCGCCCAGGTGGTTTCCAACGCGTTCCGCAAGAGCAAGGGCGGAGCAGGTAAACAATTCAATGACAACAGCTGGTTCGTGGGCGTAACGCCGCGCAGGAATCCTGAGATCGTCGTCGCCGTGCTATTTGAAGGCGGTGAGCATGGCAAGCTGGCTGCAAGATTGACTGCTCAAGTCGTAAGGGCCTACGTGGAGAAGCAGCGCCGGCTTCGCAATGATCCCATGCTGTTCAGTGACAAAGCTGATCCCGGCTCAGTGCCGATTGCCGGTGTGTGGAACCAGCCCGATTCGATTGGCCACGCCAAGCCTCACGCAGCGGATGAGCACGCCGATGCAGGCCAGGATGCGGCGAATGACAGCGAACTCCATGGCGGCACCGTGCTAATGAAGGTTGGTAAAACGCAAAAAGCCGGGCTTCGGAAGCTGGCGCAGCCTGTATCGATTGGAATAGCGGGGTCGGATTAATGCGGCGGCTGATCTCGTTTCGCGACTTTGACTGGCTCTTGCTTACGTTTGTATTGATCATCTGCTCGCTCGGCGTGCTGGAAATTTACAGCACCACTTACGGAACAAAGTTCGCCGGCGCACATATCCGCCAGGTTTACTGGATCATGGGCGGGCTGTTGGTGATGCTGGCCGTGAGCCTCATCAACTATCAAGTCCTTCTGGAAAATGCCAACTGGTTTTATGTTGCATCGGTGGTCTCGCTGTTGGCCGTCGCCCTGTTTGGCAAAAAATATCTGGGCGCACGCCGCTGGATACAGCTTCCCGGCGGACAACATTTCCAACCGTCAGAATGGGTAAAGATCGTATTGATCTTAATGCTGGCCAAACACTTCAGCGGACAGGGTGGTCAGGGTGAGCGTGAAGATGCGTCACTTTCTGAAATTGTGAAAGCCGGCTTAATTGCCGGAATTCCCATGCTGCTGGTCCTGAAGCAGCCCGATCTGGGGACCGCCCTGACGTATGTTCCTGTGGCGTTGATGGGACTGTTTCTGGGCGGAATCCAATTTCGCCACGCGGCGGCGATTCTGCTGATTGCCGGTGTGCTCATGCCGACGCTTTGGATTTACGGTCCCCGGATGCACCTGATCAAGCAATACCAGAAAGACCGTTTGACCAGTTTTCTGCATCCTGAGGCCGATTCACAGAAGACGGGGTATCAACTTGAGCAATCCAAGATAGCCGTGGGGTCAGGCGGGATTTGGGGCAAAGGTGTGCGAAAAGGCTCGCAAACACAGGGTTCATTCCTTCCTGAACCGCACACGGACTTTATTTTTGCCGCCTGGTCAGAAGAGCACGGCTTTGTGGGCGCAGTGGCCTTACTACTGCTATACTTCATGGTATTAATGCGTTTGATCCATAACGCTCAGACCGCGCCAGATAGCGCGGGCGGCTTTGTGGTGATGGGTGTGGTGGCGGTTTTGCTGTTCCACATCCTGGTAAACGCGGGAATGGTGGTCGGGTTTATGCCCGTCACCGGTATTCCTTTACCGCTGATGAGCTATGGCGGTTCGTCAGTTTTGTTCATGTTTCTGGCGCTGGGTATTGTGATGAATATTCGGATGCGCCGTTTCGTGAACTAAGCAAAGGATTTAGAAACCGCGCCAAGAGGCGCGATCAGTAACAGGATTTTTTCAAGATTGAACGTTACGCCCTGACGTTAAAAGAAAGGGCGCCGGCCGATTGAAGGGAAGCCGGAGAGTATCAGAAAGCATTGCCGGGCAGGGAACGGCCCCGCGGAAAGTACCCAGACAGACGCAAAACTATGGCGCTTGTTCGGGCACCGCAGTGTGGCCACAAACCCGGAGTGCAAAGGTGCACAGATTTTTCAAAAAAGTCATAGGCAGAGTGCAGATGTTGGCCGGCGAGCTTTACTCACCGCAGCCGAATTGTATTTCCTGCATAAGATCAGATTGAATTTCCGGGCACTCAAAGCCAGTCAACCCGCGCGCATGACGCCGGGCTCCTGACCTTTTTTCTGGACCTCCTGCACCCTCTTTCCCGCCGGTATACACCGGAGAAGTTACATGGCGAAAGAACTTTATGTCTCTTCCACCCCGCATGAAACCAAGGTAGCGGTGGTTGAAGAAGACCAACTTTCAGAAATATATTTTGAGCGAGAAAACGAATACACGCTGGCCGGCTCCATCTATAAAGGGCGCGTCACGCGCGTCCTGCCGGGCATGCAGTCCGCCTTTGTAAACATTGGCCTTGAGCGCGATGCGTTCCTCTACGTTTCCGATTTCCTGATGGAAGAAGACGAGGACAGCGACGCCATTGGCGAGGCCGTGGCCAGCTCCCGCAACTCACCGATCATTGAGGTGCGCAGCAGTCAGGGACAAGACGGGCCGATTGAGGCGCAGGAAATCATGCCGCCGATTACGGTCGGTGACGAAGAAGACGCAGACACAGAACAGGAATCTGCCGAGGGCGCGTCCTCTGAAAAAGGCGCTCCGCAAGAGCAGGAGCGTGAAGGCGCGCGCAAATGGCGCGGACGCCGCCGCCGCGGAAGAGGCGGACGCGACCGTTTTGCCGATCGCGGCGCTAACGATCAGGCAGCGGGCGATCGTGGCGAGCAGGATAAGCCGGTAGAAACCGCAACGGAAGAGCATAACGAAGCGCAACCGGAGAGCCGTCCAGAAGTCAGGCACGAGAGGCATGAAAATCGGCCAGAAGGACGGTCTGAGGGACGCCATGAAGGTCGCTCGGACTATCGCCGCGAAAATCGGCGCGACCGTTACGAAAGCAGACCCGAACAAAGCTTCGAGCACGCTGAACCAATCGTGCTGCCCGGGGAGTCGATTTCAAAATATCAGCCGCACGGCTCACAGTCTTCCACGGCAGCAACGCAAGCTCCGATTAAGACGGAGTCAGTGCCACGGCCCCGGCCTTCGACAGAATATTCCATCGATCCTTCGGCTTTTGCCGCGGGCTCCATGGTCCTGCCGGGCGAGACGTTGGCCAAGTACGGAAAAGATAAACAGCAGTCGCGCGGAAGGTCCGAACCGCCCACAGAACATCAGGCCGCAGAACGCGCGCCAGAGCACCAGGAGCGTGGTTTTCTTCAGGACGCTGAGTCCGCCGGTCCAATTCCCGCGAAGTTTGAGCAGGAAGACAGAACCGAAGCGCGCGTGGAAGCGCCCAGAGTTTTTCACCGCAGAGAGTCCGCGCCCGTTATTGAGGAACCTGAAGCCGATGAAACGACTTCAAGGTTTGAAGAGCCTCAGAAACCCGCGACAGAGCCGGAAGAAGAACGGTTTGAAAGGATGAACGTCGCCAGCGTTTTTGGCGGGGGCGCTGCCGAAGTGGAAGAAACCGCGGAGATCGACGAGGAAGAACAAGCCGAGGAAGCCACGCATCTTGACTCATCTCTGGAAGCACCTGAGCAAGAGCAGCAAGTGTGGACTCCAGCCGCCGGTTCTGGCGAAGTTTCTGAGCAGAATCGTGGAATGCAGGCGCGCGGCGTGATTGAGGAAGAAGAAATTGAGGAAGAAGAGAGTGACCTTCCGCGCTTTGAAGAAGATCTCGACATGGGAGAGTTCGAAGAACTGGAGGAAGAAGTTCTGGGCCAGTCCGGCGAGCAGATGGTCCCCATGGGCAAGGAATTGATGGAAGCCGTCCGGGACGCGCACGTGAACGAGCAGGCCACGGGGAAATATGAAGCCGAGGGGCTCGATCCGGACGAACTGGAAGAAGTGGAAGAAGCTTTTGGCCACGGCGAAGAAGACGCCGAGAGCGGTGACGTTGAAATCGAAGAAGCGACGCAGGAGGACCTGGAAGACGGCAGCGCGGAACATGGCGCTCCAGCAGCTTCAGGGTACCAGCAGCGTACTGAGCGCAGACCACAAGACCGTCGCGGCGGGCGCCGCAGGGGGCAAGGAGGCAGACCGATGCGTGGCCGGCCACGGCATCAGTCAGCGCGCCAGATGCCTGCCATCAGTGACCTGCTCAAGGAAGGCCAGGAAATTCTGGTCCAGATTGCCAAAGAGCCCATTGCGAAAAAAGGCGCGCGCATTACCAGCCACATCGCGCTGCCCGGACGCTATCTGGTCTACATGCCGACCGTGCACCACACGGGCGTTTCGCGCAAGATCGCTTCAGAAGAAGAGCGGCATCGCCTGAAGCGGATTGCGCTAAGCGAACGCGGCGAAGCGCAGGGGGGATTCATTGTCCGCACAGCGGCGGCGGGCGCGGAAGAACAAGACCTGCGCAACGATATTCGCTTCCTGATCAATTTATGGAATGAGATCAAGGGCCGCGCAGAAAGCTCGAAAGCACCGGCATTGATCTATCATGATTTGAACCTGGTGGAGCGTATTCTGCGCGATCAGGTGAGCGGCAGCTTTTCCGCCATATGGGCTGATACCGAGCAGGAATACGAGCGGATTCTGCGTTTCGTCAGCCGCTTCCAGCCGTCGCTGGTGAAGCGCGTAAAACTTTACAGCAAAGACACGCCGCTGTTTGAGCAGTTCAACATCACTGAAGAAATCAACAAGGCGCTTAAATCAAAAGTCTGGCTTCGGAGCGGCGGTTACATCGTCATCAACCAGACGGAAGCGCTGGTGGCCATCGACATCAACACGGGCAAATACGTGGGCAAGACCGCGCGTCTGGAAGATACCATCGTCAAGACCAATATTGACGCTATCAAAGAAATTGTTCGGCAGATACGGCTGCGCGATCTCGGCGGCATTATCGTGATCGACTTTATTGACATGGACGAGCGCCGCAATCGCGCCAAGGTAATGCAGGCGCTGGAAGAGGCTTTAAAGGCCGATCGCGCGCCTTCCAAGGTCCTGCAGTTCAACGATTTTGGCTTGGTCGCTATCACACGCAAGCGGGTAAAGCAGTCCCTGGAGCGCACGCTGGGACAGCCTTGCCCCACGTGCTCAGCCACGGGAATGATCAAGTCCGTTACGACCGTGTGCAATGAGATTTACGTGGAGATGCGCAAAATGTCGCGGCACTTTGAGCGCGACGTGATGGTCCGCGTGAATCCGGAAGTGGCCAAGGCGCTCAAGGGCAACAATGGGCGCTGGCTGCAGGAGATGGAAGAACTGGTGAAGCGGACGGTGCTGGTGAAGTCTGACCCGCTGCTGCACCCGGAGCAGTTCGATATTCAGTAAGAATCAGCTCACCGCAAAGGGCGCGAAGGTCGCAAACGAATAAGAGTTGGGCCTTTCGCGCCTTTTGATTCTTTTTCACCGCAGAGTGCGTTTAGAAGTGTAGAAAAAGAGACGTGTGGTTTCTTGTGATTTCCCAGTTTCTCCTTCTGCGCTCTTTGCGTCCTCTGCGGTTAATTCCCTTTGCGTTCTTAGAGCCCTTTGCGGTAAATTTTCCCCTCGACCAGGGTAATATCTTCAATCTCAAGAGACATGCCTAAGAAATTCAAAGGAACACCGACGCAGGAACGCGCTCTCAGTGCTTATGTGAAGCTGGAGCGCGCTGCCGGCGCTGCGTTCGCCTATGCGCGCGTCGGGCTGGAGGAAGAAGGGCTCACGCTTAGCCAGTTTGCCGTACTAGAGGCGCTGTATCACGTGGGCCCGCAGTGCCTGGGTGACCTGGCGCGGCGCATCCTTACCAGCAGCGGAAATCTTACGTTGGTGATCGATAACCTGCAGAAACGCGGTTTGGTGAAAAGAGAGCAGCAGGGCAAAGACAAGCGCTTTGTCCTGGCCTGCATCACGCCCGCCGGCGAAAAACTTATAGCCAAGATTTTTCCTGAGCACGCACGCCGGATCACCGAGGTCATGGGCCGGCTCAAGGCCGACGAGCAGGAGCAATTGGGGCAGCTCTGCCGGAAACTGGGCAAAGGCGAATAAAAGAGATTTGGAAATGAGTAATTTGGTAATTGGGTAATTGAAAAAGTGCCGCTCCTGAGTGCTGCTTAAATTACCAAATTACGGTACTGTCCTATTTCTGGTTGATTTGGGACAGTACCCAAATTACTAAATTACCCAATTACCAATCCCGTCTGTTATCTTTTTCGCTCATGCGTCCACGCGCCATTCTCTATGTTTCTGCCATCTTTTTAAGCAGCAGCCTTCTTTTCCTGGTGGAACCCATGGCAGGCAAGCGCCTGCTGCCACTGTTGGGAGGCTCCTCGGCGGTATGGATTACCTGCCTGGTGTTTTTCCAGACTGCGCTGCTGCTGGGCTATCTTTGCGCACACGCCATCGCCATGCGGTTATCGCGCCGGGCACAGTTGGTGGCATATGGATTCTTGCTTGCGCTAAGCCTGGTACAAGTGTTTGCGAATTTGAATCCGCATCCACATGCTTCTACCGTTCGTCCGGTTTTTAGTGTGTTGTGGGTTCTGGCGATGCTGATTGGGCTGCCGTTCCTCGCCTTATCGGCGACGAACCCGCTGTTGCAGTCCTGGTACGCTCATGGCCGGCCCGACCATGATGCTGCGCCACCTTACCGGCTGTTTGCTCTTTCCAATTTCGGATCATTACTGGCGTTGCTGGCTTATCCGGTTCTGATTGAACCGAATTTCAGCCTGCGAACGCAGACGCTGGCATGGTCGTTGGGATTTCTGGCGTTCGTGGTGGTCTGCGGAGTCATTATCGCCAGCAGAAGAACAGTGCCCGAGATCGGAGAGCCGGAGATACATCCATCGCCTGCCGTGAGCGTATCTGCGTCCGCTGCGCCCCAGGCAGCCGCCGCGGCAGCACCATCACTTTTGCCTGATGTAGTTCCCAGTCCAGGTGAAAGAACGCTGTGGCTGCTCATGGCAGCGTGCGGATCGCTGCTGCTTTCAGCCGTAACCAGCCACTTGAGCCAGAACATTGCCGCCATCCCGCTGCTGTGGATCCTTCCGCTCACGATTTATCTGCTTACGTTTGTGCTGGCCTTCAACGGTGGAAGAATTTATTCGCGAAAGCTAATGATGGGATTGCTTCCATCGGCGCTGGGGGGCGTGGGTTATCTGATCGTGGATACCACGATGGACGTTCCGATCATGATTTCCATACCGCTCTTCTGCCTGACTTTATTTATCGGAGCGTTTTTTTGCCACGGAGAGCTCTACCTGCGACGTCCTTCAGCGCGCTATCTTACGCAGTACTACTTGCTCATTGCGGCGGGCGGCGCGCTAGGATCCATGTTTGTGGGCGTGCTGGCGCCGGTGGTCTTTAGCGGAAGTTATGAGATGGCTTGGAGTTTGGTGTATACGGCTGCACTGGCGGCGGCGCTTATATGGCGACAGTACTGGGCGTGGCGGATCTTTTGGCCTGCGGCCGCAATCGGCCTGCTGGCAGTTGTTGTCTTGCAGGAGCGCGCCGACCGAGAAAACGCAATCGTGCAAGTAAGGAGTTTTTACGGGACTCTGCGGGTAACCGATGAAGAGACAGAAGACGCGGGAAGGTATCGCACGCTCATTCACGGGACCATCCAGCATGGAACGCAGTTCATGGCCAGTGACGAGTTGCGGCGGCTGCCAACTACTTATTACTCGCGGGATTCGGGAGTCGGGCTGGCGCTGGACAATTGTTGCAAAGGCAGGCCGCGCCGGGTGGCCGACATCGGCTTGGGGACGGGGACGCTGGCGGCTTATGGAGAGCCGGGAGACGTTTTTCGTTTTTATGAGATTGACCCGCGCGTGGAGGTCATCGCCAAGAATGTCTTTACTTACCTGCGGGAGTCGCGGGCAAAGATAGAGATCGTGCATGGTGACGCCCGGCTTTCCATGGAGGCGGAGCCGCCCGAGAATTATGACGTGATTGCCGTAGATGCCTTTTCCGGCGACGCAATCCCCGTCCATCTCCTCACTGCCGAGGCGATCAAGCTTTATGAGCGGCACCTGGCTCCGGGTGGGATTATTGCATTCCACATCTCCAACACTTATCTGAGTCTGGCCCCTGTGGTGCAGGAACAAGCTGACCATGCCGGCCTGCATGCTGTGCTGGTATCGACCGAGGACAACGATGACACCGGCGCTTTTAGTTCAGACTGGGTGCTGGTAACGGCCAATGAGAAATTTCTGGCCCTGCCGGAGATTGCCGATGCCAGCGCAAAGATCGATCTGAAACCCGGCCTGCGTCTCTGGACTGACGACTACAGCAGTCTTTTGCCGATCATGAACTTCCGCGCGGCACCCAAGAAGGACCCAACCGAACCAGACAAATGAGGGCCCAGCCACGGCCCTCCGGCAATCCTGAATCTGCTATTATCCCCTTTTGAAACTATTTTGATGTCAAAGCATCTAATGGCAGAAATCAAGTCCTGGATATTCCAGCTAAGGGAGACCGGAGCAGGAGCATAATCCAGAAATTGCGGGGACAATATGATTCAGGTAAGAAAAGCCAAAGACCGCGGCCATGCCGACCATGGCTGGCTGAACACGTACCACACATTTTCATTCAGTGATTATTACGATCCAAAGCACATGGGGTTCCGCAGCCTGCGCGTGATCAATGAAGACTGGGTGCAGCCGGGCTACGGTTTTCCCACGCATCCGCATCGCGATATGGAGATCATTACCGTGGTGCTGGAAGGGTCGCTGGAACACAAGGACAGCATGGGAACGGGCTCAGTGATCCGTCCGGGAGAAGTGCAGAAGATGAGCGCCGGGACCGGAGTTCGCCATAGCGAATTCAACCATTCAAAGACCGAACCCGTCCATCTTTACCAGATATGGATTCTGCCGGAGAAAGAAGGCATTAAGCCGAATTACGAGCAGAAGGGGATTCCTGCGGAAGAGAAGCAGGGCAAGCTCAGGCTGGTGGCATCACCAAGCGGCGGCAATGGAAGCAACGCAGTAAAGCTGTATCAGGATGCCGAGCTGTATACCGTTGCGTTGGGCAAATCGGAATCAGTGAAGCATGAGCTCAGGGAAGGTCGCTATGCATGGATACAGGTGGCACGCGGCGCGGTGACCGTGAATGGACAGGAATTGAAGGCCGGCGATGGAGCGGCGGTGTCGAAAGAAATGAAGCTGGAAATCAACGGGACTGCGGACGGCAGTGAAGTGCTGTTGTTTGATCTGGCGTAACCAGAGCTGCCGGCTACTAGCTGCTGGTGTGGTGTCTCACAAATACCTTTACAAAGAGTTGGCCCGATACTTGCTTTGCCGAAAAGATTATTCCGCGCAGCCGAAGGCGCTGCGGTCCACAATGATTTGTTTATTGCATGCATTGTCGAGTTATTTCAGAGACACCACACTAATTTAGCTGCTGACCAAAGCAAATCAGCCGCGAATTTCTCGAATGACCACGAATCGAGGATGATTCGGATTACTTCGCCTTGTTTCGCGACTAATTTTTCCATGTCGATTTTAGAGTCTGTTGCAATTTGCATGGCGGTATGCAGTTGAAATTTTCGTTCTTCAATCAGGCTTGGAGGCCGTAAATGCGGCCATTGATTGGCGGGCTGGCGGTATGTCGTAATCCTCAGAGTTCGATTTCTTTCAGGAAATTCAGGAATTCCTCTGATTTCCGTCCCATAAGTTCACATTACTTTCGGGGTAATCCCTGAGTCCTGCACTGCTCCCTTAGTAACATTTGAGGTGAAATCGCGAACCGTGTGCATTAATACCACAATAACTTGTGGTGCTATGCCGTTTGTGTCGCAGGATTTAGATGTCTGACCGGATAAAATCTGGTACTAGCCCCAAAGATACCCCCCAAACACCGGAAGAAACCGGAAGTTACCTATTGACCTAGCGTTTTAAGCCGGATATAACTCGCATCGACCTGAAGTTTTCCCCCCCCGAGAAGACCAAGGATTTCTCCACAGGCCTCAACGAAGGCCATCAACTCACTGTGGAAAGGCTACACATTATGGCGGCAGATTCGCGTGAGGTAATGAATATCCGGCAGGCCTCGCAATACCTGGGGGTCAGCCCGGACACGCTGTACAAATATGTGACCGAAGAAAAAATCCCTGCCTTCAAGCTCGGGAACCGCTGGAAGTTCAAGAAGACGATTCTGGACCAATGGATGGAACAGAAGAGCACGATGAACATGAGCGGAGCCAAGAAGAAGCCGAAAGCGGCCAAGGCAGCGGTGCGGTAAGTGCGGGACGCCGGGGAAACGAACAGAAATCAGTAAACAAGGTGGGACGGCATGTTTGGAATAGGATCAGGAAAGTCGATTGTGGGACTGGACATCGGCTCCAGTTGCATTAAGGCGATCGAACTGAAGCGCTCAAAGGGCGAGATTGTGGTTTCGCATCTGGGCGTAGAGCCGCTGGCCAGCGACATTGTGGTGGACTCCATGATCGTCGATTCGGGCAGCGTCTCCAGCGCGATCAGCAAAATGTTTGGCGAGCACGCAATCAAGACCAAATCGGTGGCGACATCGGTCAGCGGGCACTCGGTGATCGTGAAAAAAATCAGCGTTCAACCCATGAGCGAAGGCGAGCTTGCGGAAAGCATCACCACGGAAGCCGCGCAGCATATACCTTTCGATATTGCTGACGTGAACGTGGACTTTGACATCCTGAATCCTGACGATACGGGCCCGCAGATGGATGTGCTGCTGGTGGCGGTAAAGAAAGACAAGATCCTGAACTATACGAACGTGCTCTCACTGGCGGGGAAAACACCCGCGGTGGTGGATATTGATGCGTTCGCTTTGCAGAACTGCTACGAATACAACTATCAACCGCATCATGACACGACGGTGGCCCTGCTGAACCTTGGCGCCAGCGTGATGAACATCAACATCGTGAAAGGCACCACGCCGCTGTTTACCCGCGACGTGAGCGTCGGCGGCAACCAGTACACAGATTCGCTCCAGAAAGAACTGGATTTGAGTTTTGACGATGCCGAGTCACTCAAGCTTGGACGAAAAGTAGGAACGGTCAGCGAGGACGCCAAGCTGCCAATCCTGCAACAAGTAACGGAAATTATCGTGCTCGAAATCCAGAAGACATTTGACTTCTTCCGGGCCACGGCGTCTGGCGAGCACATTGAACGCATTTACCTGGCGGGCGGATCGTCACGCGTGCCCGGCCTGGTGGAAGCGCTGCGGCAGGAATTCTCCTTGCCGGTGGAAGTGCTGAACCCATTCCAGCGCATTGTTCCGCCGGCTGATTCTCTGGAGCACGACATATTGGAACAGAACCCGGGACAGCTCGCGGTTGCGGTGGGTTTGGCCCTGAGGAGCTTTGAAGACCTATGATTCGCATCAACCTGCTTGGAGTTCCGAAGAAAACGACGCGCGGCGGGCGCCGTGCCAGTACGGTGGCAGCCACTGGCGGAGGCGGCGAAGGATCCAGCACCCTCATCCTGGGCCTGATTTTTGCGGGTGCGCTGGCGGTGCTGATCGGTCTGGCCCATGTGTGGGTGCAGCGTGAACATGACGTGCTGGAAAAGAACCTGCAAAAAGCCCAACAGGAGAACATGCGTCTGGCGGACGTGAAAGCTAAATATGAGGCGAGCAAGAAAAAAGCCGACATGTATGAGCGCCGCGTCAAAGTCATCGACGAACTGAAATCGGCCCAATCTGGTCCCGTGGACCTGCTGAATCTGGTGGCCGATACCATCAACAGCACTGACGCGGTCTGGCTTGACACCATGACCAATGACGGCAAGACGCTGAATTTTACCGGAATGGCGTTAAGCCCGAATTCAGTGGCCGACCTGATGGCGAACCTGAGGAAGACCGGCGCATTCAGAACGGTCGAGATCAAAGAAACAGCCCAGGACAGCGCCGTGAAGGAAGTCCAGGCATTCAAGTTTGAACTGATTTGTGAAATGAACCCTGGGTACAAGAAATCCCAGAAGCAGCAGTCGTAACGCAGTAGTTATCCACCGGGGACGGTTTTGTATATGGCTAAATTCGGAGAAATGTCGTTAGGAGCGCGGGCAGGAATCCTGTTCCTTGCCGCGGCCATGGTGGGCGCAGCCTACTACTACATCTATTTCAATCCCATGTATCAGGCGAACCAGCAGCTTGACGCCAGGATCAAGGAAAAGAAGGCGGAGAACGAGACGCTGAAGATGTTCGAGCCCAAGCTGGCTGAAGTGAACCGCAATATGGCGATCCTGCAGCAGCAGCTGGAAATCCAGAAGCGGATCGTTCCAGAAGACAAGGATGCGGACCAGTTCATCAAGTTGTTGCATGACACGGCCGCGACCTCTGGCATTGAGATACGGCGATATACGGCGATGCCGGTGAGCAACAAGGAGTTCTATAGCGAAGTGCCGTTTGCCATCGATATTGACGGACCGTATTACTCAGTGCTGAATTTTTTCCAACGGGTGGCTGAGTTGGAGAGAATCGTCAATGTGGGCAACATGCAGATGGGCAATACCAAGAGCGGCAGCGCGGCCAAGGTAAAGGGTTCTTACACCTATGCTCCGGGAGAAACTGTGCTGGCCAGCTGCACGGCAACAACTTTCTTTAGTCATGAACCGGAAGAGCAACCGGCCCCAGGGCCGCCGAAGCCGGGTCAACCAGCTCCGTCGCCAACGGCGAAGCCGTAAAAGAGTTTCAGAATAATGAAGAGTGCACAAAAGGGAATTGAGATGAAGCTGATACAAATTCTCGCGCTTGCAACAGCCATGGCGACGGTGGCCACGGCGCAGAATTCCAGCGCCAATAGCCAGCCCACACCATCTCCAACTCCGGCGACGGCCGGCAAAACAGGTGCCACAAAAAAGCCGGCCGCAAAGAAAGCAGCCAGCGGCGACCAGAAGAGCGGCGCCAAGAAAGCGCCTGGAACTTCAGCGAAGACGTCGAGCAACAACGCTGCCAGTCCTAAGGCTGATCCGGCGCCAAAGAGCGGAGCATCCCCTGCCGCAAAAGCCAAGCCCGCGGTAAAGACGACCACCGAACCGGTAAAAACCAAGTCTGCTGGAACGCAGGCAAAAGGCGCGCCCACACCGGTGGTGGCAGCCAAGGACGGCGGCAATCATAGTGCTGCTAAAAAGACCGAAACAAAAAAGGCGGAGACCAAGAAAGCGCCTCCCGCAAAAGCACCAGCCGTAGTTGCCGTAAAACCTATTGCGCCAGTCAAGAAAGCCCCGGGAAAACAAACCAAAGCGGCTGCGAAGCCAAGTGTGCAAGTGCCAGTCAAAGCACCGGCTCCTGGGACCGCACAGAAAAATCCTC
This sequence comes from Terriglobia bacterium, assembly GCA_020072645.1. Taxonomy (NCBI): domain Bacteria; kingdom Pseudomonadati; phylum Acidobacteriota; class Terriglobia; species Terriglobia bacterium. Next base: position 84,686 of record JAIQGK010000018.1, on the reverse strand, counting down.
CGGCACAGACACCAGAAAAGCCGAAGCCTTCAACCAGGGCATTCGGAGCGCACGGACGCCGAGATCCATTCGTGAGCCCCATTGTTTCCAAGGATGGGATCAGCCGACCGGCGCCGAATTGCACCAGCGGCAAACGGTGCCTGGTGATCCCGGAACTGGTACTGCAAGGCACAGTAAAAGATACATCGGGCAAGATGATGGCAGTGGTGGCCAACAGCATCAAGAAGACGTACTTTCTCAGGGAAAACGATCAGGTATTCCAGGGAAGCGTGGAAAAGATCACCAGTGATTCCATCATCTTTCGCGAATATGTGAAAGACGCTTTAGGACGCGAGACCGCACGTGAAGTAGTGAAGAAACTTGTACCGCCTTCGTAAAAGAAGTTGCCTGGAAATAGAAAGAAGTTGAATTGAGAAGTTGAAAGCAGTAAGGGCCGAACCAAAGGAACACACCAGCCGTAGTTTGGGAAATATAGGTTGTAGCGGCTGGAAAGCTTGTCAGGACACGCGTTAAAAACGCTGCGCATGACCGGCGGTGAAGTGCCGCCGGGACGGGGAGACAAAGTGATGAGGCTTAAGCAACTGCTAGGAATCGTTCTGTTGGCCAGCGTGAGCGCCATGGCCGCGAACACCGTTTCGCAACCGAGCGACGTTCAGGTGACGAACCAGAACGGCGCTGCTGCACAAAAACCCGGAGCGACAACGCGTATTGGCAAGATTTCTGTCGCCCGCGGCGGCGACGGCTTGAACATCGAGATCAGCGGCAGCGGCCCGATGACGGCCAAGACCATGAAGCTGACGCACCCCGACCGCGTTGTCGTGGACATCCCGAATTCAGTGCTCCAGGGACGCGCGCGCGAAATTCCAGTCAACAGCGGCGACGTGAAATCGGTGCGCGTGGGGCGCTACCAGGAAGGGACGACCCGCATTGTGGTGGACATGGCGCAAATGCGCGATTTCCAGATTGCTCCGGAAGGGAACAAGCTGGTTGTAAGCATGCGTGACAGCTCGACTTCCAAGCCAGCTCCAATTCCCGCAATGAAACAAGCTGTAGTCACTGCAGATGCCACGCCGCGGACTGCTGCGCCGGAACCGGCCCCTGCCAAAGCAGTGGCAAAAACTGAAGAGAAAGTGGTGGAAGCCACGCGCTCCAGGTCTGAAGTGGCGGCTTCACATTTTGCCGGTCCCGCGCCGGCGCTGCCCAGCATCAACCAGCCTCCATTCGCCACGCATGCCAGCCTGGCTGCCGAACCAGCAGCCATCAATGCGGCATTGCAACAACAGCAGCAGCAGCCCTCTCAGTCAACTCCCGCCGGAACCACAGTTTCAGTTTCCGGACCGACCAGCACCAATTGCACAACCGGCCGCTATACCGGCGAGCCGTTTGGCATGAATTTTAAAGACCTTGACCTGAAAGATTTTTTCCGCCTGATCCACGAGATCAGCGGATTGAACGTTGTGCTGGATCCGTCCGTGAAAGGCTCCGTCACCATCGTTCTGGACGATGTACCGTGGGACCAGGCTCTGGCGATTGTGCTGGATAACAACGGACTGGCCTGCACCCTGCAGGGCAACGTGCTGAGAATCGCCACACTGGAAACGATGAAGACAGAAGCGGAGTCTCGTCGTGCCCAGCAGGATGCGCAAGCCCTGGCCGTTCCCAAGCAAACCATCACGCGCTACCTGAGCTATGGTCACGCCAAAGACGCGGCGACGGTGGTGAAGAAGTTTCTTTCCGCCCGCGGTGACGTTGTGGCCGATGATCGCAGCAACGCGCTGATCATTGAAGACATTCCCTCAGTCCTCCCCAAGGTTGAGGAACTTATCAAGATGCTGGACCGCAAAACTCCTGAGGTGGAGATTGAAGCGCGCGTAGTAGCTTCCACGCGTACGTTTGCCCGCGATATCGGCACCCAGCTGGGAGCCAGCTTTGGCAGCGGCAACAGCGCCGTGGGAGGTGCAACCGGCGCAAGCCCGATTGATATCACCGGCCTGGTTCCGCGATTCATCACTGCACCGGGCGATTCAAAATCCATTCCGCTGTTCTCCAACCTGCCGGCCACTGGGCCGACCAGCGGCATCCAGTTCACGACCGCGACAAACGGTTTCCGTCTTGACTTCATCCTTACGATGGCGGAAAGCCGCGGACTGTTGAAGATTTTGTCGCGTCCGCACATCGTTACCCAGAACAACATTTCCGCGCTGATCAAGCAAGGTTCACGTATCCCCGTGGTGACGCAGGCACAGTTGGGAGGCCCGCCTACGGTCACCTACGTGGAAGCTTTCCTGCGCCTGACCGTGGTGCCGCAGATTACGGCGGACAACACGATCTTCCTGAATGTTGATGTCGAGAACACAGTGCCTGACTTCAGCCGAGTGAGCGGTTCACAATTGAATCCGACACTCAACACGCAACAGGCGACCACGCAGGTGCTGGTCTCTGACGGCGGAACGGTCGTGATTGGCGGCGTAATTCAGACGCAGAATAGCGTCGCTATCGCGCAGGTACCGTTGCTGGGCAGCATTCCGCTCCTTGGCAATCTGTTCAAGCACACCAACGTGAATACCTCAACCGCAGAGCTAATCTTCTTTATCACTCCAAAAATCATTCAAACCTAGTAATCGCATTTGCGTGCCCGGGGGATTTACCCCCGGGCTTTTTTTGTGTCGCAGAACTTACCGGCCAACCGCTTCATACCTACTACGAATTTGTACTGAACCTACTTAGAAATGTGTACTTATTACCGCTAATACTAGTTCCAAAATGGAACCATATAGAGTATTCGCAAGAGGCGGGCGAAAAATATACGGCTGCGATTCTGGTGGAGGGGCAGCTATTCAACAAGAAAACAGGTTTTGCCAAGAATATCCATTTTATGGATAAGGTTTTGCCTCCAACGGGAACTCTGCGCAGTCATTTCCTGACGCTGGGCCGCCAACCTGTCGAAGACAATTTCCCATCGGACGTATCTTTCCGATCGGTGGCTGCGGTTCGCAACATTGATATTGTTTCGGTCACCGTGGTTCCGACTGTGAAATTCCTGCGGAATGGGGCGCTTCAGACCTTGACCTTATCATCCCGGTCATTGCGCTCGGCCGAATCTTTGCTGATCGATTTCAGCGAGGAGCAAAAGATGGGTCCCTCCCGCCGGACTTCACTCAAGGCAGCCTAGATCTTACTCCTACACAGGCCGGGCTAGCATTGTTGCGGAGCTTTTTAACTTCAGTCAAAGTGCGGGTATGTAGTCGGCCCTTCCTTTTCCTCGTATCCAATCCGCTCCAGTTCATCTATCTGGCGCATAGACGGTAGTTTTCAGACCACCATCATGATCGAGAACACAGCCAATGAAGATGATCGCGTTACTTTGCGCCTGTATTCCGAGCGGGGTATCTACGCCAAGACATTTGACGTATCTGCGGGGGAACCATTAAAAATCAATGTCCGAGACCTACAGCAGAATGCCATGCCAGATGATAAAGGCAACCTCCTGTTTGATACTTTAGGTGTACTATCGCTTGTTGGGAGCCACAGTAACCGAAGCAAGCTGTCTTACGGTAAGATTTTTAACTTACAAAACAAAAGAAGCCCCGCATTTTTGCGGGGCTTTGAAGTGTTGCTTGTATTGGAGCGAGCTAATTTAAATTACATTCCCGGATATCCGCCGTGCTCGCCGCCGCCCGCCGGAGCTTTCTTGTCTTCCGGAACGTCGGAGACCAGAGCTTCGGTGGTCAGCATCAGAGCAGCGATGGATGCCGCATTCTGCAGGGCAGTGCGGGTCACCTTGGTGGGATCGATCACGCCGGCCTTAACCAGGTCCTCAAACTTGTCAGTCTGAGCGTTGTAACCGTAATTATTGTCTTTTGAGTCGCGGATCTTGCCCACAACGATTGCACCCTCTTCGCCGGAGTTGGCCACGATCTGGCGCAAAGGCTCTTCCAGGGCGCGACGCACGATTTCCGCACCGGTTTCCTCATCGTCATTCTTGAACTTGAGGTCATCCAGGGCAGACTGGCAACGGACCAGGGCAACGCCGCCGCCCGGAACAATGCCTTCTTCCACGGCAGCGCGGGTCGCGTGCATTGCGTCTTCCACGCGGGCTTTCTTTTCCTTCATTTCGGTTTCGGTCGCGGCGCCCACTTTGATCACGGCAACGCCACCCACCAGCTTCGCCAACCGCTCCTGCAGTTTTTCGCGGTCATAGTCGCTGGTTGCTTTTTCCGACTGCGCGCGGATTTCACGCACGCGGCCTTCAATCTCAGATCCCTTGCCTTTGCCTTCCACGATCGTGCAGTTGTCTTTATCGACCGTGATTTTCTTGGCGCGGCCCAGATCAGTCAGCTCAATGCTTTCCATCTTGATGCCAAGATCTTCCGTGATGGCCTTTCCGCCGGTCAGGATTGCGATGTCCTGCAGCATGGCCTTGCGGCGATCGCCGAAGCCAGGCGCTTTCACGGCGCAAACCTGTAGCGTGCCACGCAGCTTGTTCACCACCAGGGTCGCCAGCGCTTCGCCGTCAACGTCTTCTGCAATAATGAGCAGCGGACGGCCGGCTTTGGCCACCTGTTCCAGAATCGGGAGCAGGTCCTTCATGGTGCTGATTTTCTTTTCATTGATGAGGATGAGCGCGTCATCCAGAATGGCTTCCATGCGCTCGGGGTCGGTCACGAAGTAGGGAGAGAGATAGCCGCGGTCAAACTGCATGCCTTCCACTACTTCCAGGCTCGTTTCCATGGTGCGGGACTCTTCCACGGTGATCACGCCGTCTTTGCCGACTTTCTTCATGGCTTCGGCAATAATGCGTCCAATGGTTTCGTCGTTGTTGGCGGAAATGGTGCCAACCTGGGCAATCATGTCGCCGCTCACGGGCTTGGAGAAGGTGTCCAGGAAGCCCTTGCTGCGCTCGCCCTCTTTGTTCAGGGTGCCGCAGATGGTGTTTACAGCGCGCTCAATGCCGCGCTTCAGCGCCATCGGGTTCGCGCCGGCGGCAACAGTCTTTACGCCATCGCGATAGATGGCCTGGGCCAGGACGGTTGCGGTGGTGGTGCCGTCACCGGCAACGTCGCTGGTTTTACTGGCCACTTCACGCACCATCTGTGCGCCCATATTTTCCAGGTGGTCGCCCAGTTCAATTTCCTTGGCCACGGTCACGCCGTCTTTGGTGATGACGGGGGAACCGAACTTTTTGTTGATCACGACGTTGCGGCCGCGGGGGCCCAGCGTCACTTTCACTGCGTCTGCCAGAACATTCACACCGCGCAGGATCGCCTGGCGGGATTCTTCACCGTGCACAATAATTTTTGACATTGTTTCTCGTCTCCTATCAAGATTCGTTGCGGAATTTCCGCGAAAATGTTTCGATCTAAAATCTTTGTGGTTGGCCTTAAGGCGTCAGCCTTGAATCAACAGGCTAAGAGCCAAAAGCTAATGGCCAATGGCTGCCTTTACCGTCTTGCTGCGCCGGCTTTTTCGGGCTTCTCTGCGCTCTTGGTTGATCCGCTCAGGATTCCGAGGATCTCGTCTTCCTTCATGATGAGCAGCTCTTCGCCGTCAATCTTGATTTCTGATCCGGAATACTTGCCGAACAGAACGCGGTCGCCTTCTTTTACTGCCAACGGAACGGTCTGGCCTTTATCAAACTTGCCGGTTCCAGCAGCGATAACGATGCCTTCCTGCGGTTTCTCTTTTGCGGTGTCGGGGATGATGATGCCACCACGGATCGTCTCTGTTTCCTGAATCCGTTTAATGACAACGCGGTCATGTAGCGGGGTCAACTTCTGTGCCATGCGACTGCTCCTTTCAAAATATGCTCAAAATTGGGATTTAGTATTGCTGGTACTTTGGGGGTGACAGGAGGAGTTGCTAGCACTCATTCCTATCGAGTGCTAATTATAGGAACAAAGCCTTAGGATTGTCAAGAGATAAAGTTGAGTGACTTACGCTCATGCAGTGAGAATTCTGGGCGTACGGGATTTGTAGAGACGTAGCGTACTACGTCTCTACGGAGAGGTGAGATATCCTTGTAAGACTAAGAAAAAGCTGGTGCTTAGGCCCGGGCAGGATCACCCTTGTCTATATTTACACCAAGGTCCGCGAACGCTTTTTGCGCTTTCTTGGGATCAAATTTTCCATCGCGGGCCAGCCGTGAAAGCGCCGCCGTAGCGATGGACGCAGCATTGATCTCAAAGTGCCGGCGCAGGTGTTCACGGTTATCGCTGCGCCCAAAACCATCCGTTCCCAGTGTGACGAGCCGCGTGCCGAGCCAGGGCGCCAGCTGGTCTGGAATAGCCTTCATATAATCTGAAGCGGCGACGATCGGCCCTTCAGCTTTTGCTTTTTCGAGCGTAGAGAGGATGTACGGCTGCTTCGGCTTCTCTGCCGGATGCAGGCGGTTCCAGCGCTCTATGGTCAGAGCTTCACGCCGCAACTCGTTGTAGCTGGTCACGCTCCATACATCGGCCTGCACGCTATATTTTTCTGCGAGAATCTGCTGGGCCTTTAGGGCTTCATTGAAAATTGGACCGCTGCCAAAGAGATGTACGTCAGCCTTCTTGCCTTCAGCGGCTTTGTACTTGTAAATGCCCTTGATAATGCCTTCTTCCACGCCCTTGGGCATTTCCGGCATGGGGTAATCTTCGTTATAGATCATGATGTAGTAGAAGCGGTCTTCGCCTTCCTGGTACATGCGGCGAATTCCGTCCTGCACTATGACGGCGGTTTCATAAACGAACGCCGGATCGTAGATCGCACACGTTGGGACCGTGCTGGCCACCAGCGTGCTGTGTCCATCCTGGTGTTGCAGGCCTTCGCCCAGCAGCGTGGTGCGACCAGCGGTGCCGCCCATCAAAAAGCCTTTGCCACGCGCATCGGCAAATGCCCAGATGAGATCGCCAACGCGCTGGAAGCCGAACATGGAGTAATAAGTGAAGAATGGGATCATCGGCACGCGATAATTGGAATATGCGGTTCCGGCGGCGGTCATAGAGGCCATTGATCCGGCTTCAGTGATGCCTTCTTCCAATATCTGCCCCTCTTTGGCTTCGCGATAATAGAGCAGCATATCGACATCGTGCGGTTTATAAAGCTGGCCCTGGCTGGCATAAATGCCAACCTGCCGGATGATTGACTCCATGCCGAACGTGCGGGCTTCGTCGGGAATAATTGGCACCACCAGCTTACCGACCTTGGGGTCTTTCATCAGGTTGCGCAGCATGCTCACGAAACCCATTGTGGTAGAGACGGCGCGGCCTTTTGATCCTTCCAGCGATTCCTTGAAAGTTTCTAGACTTGGGGCTTCGAATCCGCGCACGCCCTTGCGGGCATCGCGTTTGGGCATGAACCCGCCCAGCTCTTTGCGTCGCTCAAGCAGGTATTGGATCTCCGGGCTGTCTTCCGGTGGCCGGTAGAGCGAGCCTTCCTGGGCGGCCTTATCGGGAATGGGAATTTCAAAGCGCGAGCGAAACGCGGTGAGCGCTTCGTCGGTCATCTTCTTTTCCTGATGCGTGGCGTTGCGGGCCTGCGCCGATCCAAGGCCGTAGCCCTTGATCGTCTTGGCCAGGATCACCGTTGGGCCGCCTTTGTGGTCCATGGCTCGCTTGTAAGCGTTGTAGACCTTTTGCGGATCAAGACCGCCGCGCTGCAGGTGGAAGATCTCGTCATCAGTCCAGTCAGCCACCAGGGCCGCTGTCTCCGGATATTTTCCGAAAAACTCCTTGCGCACATAAGCGCCGTCTTTGGCTTTGAAGGCCTGGTACTCGCCGTCAACGCACTCTTCCATGCGCTTGATCAACATGCCGGAGTGGTCGCGGGCCAGGAGCTCGTCCCAGCCGGAGCCCCAGAGCACCTTGATTACATTCCATCCGGTGCCGCGGAAGGCAGCTTCCAGTTCGTTGATGATCTTTCCGTTGCCGCGAACGGGGCCGTCGAGCCGTTGCAGGTTGCAGTTCACCACAAAGATGAGGTTATCCAGCTTCTCGCGGGCAGCCAGCGTCAGCTGTGAGCCCAGAACTTCAGGCTCGTCGGTTTCACCGTCACCAATGAACGCCCACACTTTGCGCGGGGTCGGCTTGATCAGGCCGCGATTCTCAAGATAGCGCATGAAACGCGCCTGGTAGATAGCGTTCAGCGGGCCTAGTCCCATCGACACAGTAGGGAAGCGCCAGAAACTTGGCATCAGCCACGGGTGCGGGTATGACGACAAGCCCGGCTTGTCGCGCAGCTCATGGCGATAATTTTCAACCTGCTCCTGCGTCAGTCGCCCTTCAAGAAATGCGCGTGCATAAACGCCCGGTGAGGCGTGTCCCTGGAAGTAAACAAAGTCGCCCGGTTCGTCGCCATGGTTGGCATAGAAGAAATGGTTGTAGCCGACTTCAAGCAGCGTAGCCAGAGAAGAATATGTGGAGATGTGACCGCCAATGCCGGGGTCTTTCTTGTTCTGGCGATGGACCATGGCCATCGCGTTCCAGCGGATCAGGCTCTTGATGCGCCGCTCCATGGCACGATCACCGGGATAGGGAACCTCTTCCGAGACAGGAATTGTGTTGACATAAGGGGTATTCAGATGGACGGGAACGTCCACGCCGGACTGTTGGGCGCGCCGCGTAAGGGCTTCCAGCAGGCGGGTACCCTGGCCAGGGCCTTCCTGGTCAATAACTTCATCAAAAGCTTCAATCCACTCGAGGATTTCCTCGTGGTCAGGTTCAAGGGCTGCGGCGGGTTTGGCATTCATCTCTATAGTATGACGCGAACCACGCGCAATTTCCACTTCGGAACTGTGATGACAGCCGCATCAATGCGAAAAGCTGAAGCAGAGGGCTTGATGCTGGCTCATCTATCCGTCAGTCACCGCACGCAATCCTAACCTGCCGCTGGATGATTCGTTGCATCACCGTTCCTCTCAATCGATCGGCCACACAATTCTCCTTTCCTACTGTTGGTTTATGATCCTGGCGAGCGACAAGGCGCGTGGACATCAGTCGTTCACCAAGACGCTGTTGTGGAAAAGCTTTGGTGAGCGAGGGTTCTGGGGGCGGAGGGTAACCAATTTCTGGGCGGAACAATTTCACGATATTGGCCTATCTGTAATATCCGCGGTATTTGTCGGCCATCATGAGCAGCGCTTTCATAAGCGTGCGAAGTGGGCAGGAAGGACTGTGCGTTTCTCAAAAGGGCTAGATGAAAAAAGAACTCAAAAGAACGCTTTTAGACTTGGTTGCGCTCTCCGGCTTTGACCATCCGAAGAATCTCATTCACCTCTTTGTCGGCGGCTCGGAATTGCATGGCGCCAAAGTCGGGCAGACAGATGACACCGATCTTTATGGCGTTTATGTCGAACAACAGGAACAAGCACTTGGCCTTAATCCCAGCGAACACTTCGTTTGGTCCACGGCTGGAGATGAGCGCCGCAACGGGCCTGACGATGTTGACGTAACTCTCTACTCTCTTCGTAAATGGGCGGCCATGGCGGCCAAGGGCAATGCCACGGCTCTGCATTTTCTGTTTGCTGAACCGCAGGAAGTCGCGTCCGAGACATGGAGGAAGATTCAAGCAAACCGCGAACTGTTCCTGTCGCGCAACTCAGCCAAACAATTTCTTGGATTTGCCGACGACCAATTTAAGAGGCTCACGGGCGAAAAGGGAAGCGGTAAAAAAGGACAGAGGCCAGAGTACATCGGCAAGTTCGGCTATGACACTAAGGCCGCCATGCACGGCCTGCGGCTGCTGTACGAATGTCTGGAACTCATGGCGCATAAACGCATCACCCTGCCGCGCCCGGAAAAGGACTTGCTGATTGAAGTGCGTAGTGGAGAGTGGACTCTGGATCGGGTTTTGGCTCACGCAAGAAGTTTAGCCAGGGAAGTGGAAGAGGCAGTCGCTATCTTGCCGCTGCCGGAGAATGTTGATCGAGTCGCGATCTCTAAGCTTGTGGCGCAGGTGCATTTGGAGTTCTGGATTCAACTAAAATGATCATTTTTTGATGATCGCGCCACGCTGCCCCCCACTCCCTTCTTGCTCCTTTGTGTCCTTTGTGGTTCCGAATTATACTTGTCTGCATGTCGATCTTTCGTGTCTTTGGCGACCTGGCTGGCATCGCGAAGGGAATGTCCGTGACCCTGCGGGAGATGTTTGCTCCTACCATTGTTGAGGATTATCCCAACAAAAAGCTGCCGAATGAGGGCGCGGTTTTTCAGGAGCGCTTCCGTGGGCTGCATGAGTTGCAGCGCGATGAAAACGGCCTGGAAAAATGCGTTGCCTGTTTCCTGTGCGCGGCCGCGTGCCCCTCAAACTGCATTTACATTGAAGCCGCCGAAAACACTGAAGAGAACCGCATCAGCGGCGCTGAGCGCTATGCCAAGGTCTATAACATCGATTACAACCGCTGCATCTTCTGCGGATATTGTGTTGAAGCTTGTCCCACAGACGCCATCACGCACGGCCACGGCTTTAAGCTGGCCACGTTCAACGCCAGCAATCTGGTCTATCGCAAAGAAGCTCTGCTGGTTCCCGTGCCCGCCAACGCCGGCAAGCCACTGGCTCCACAAGAGCCGGTGATGGTGCCGGAAAAGCGGATCGGGTGATCGCGCGTAGTTCGGTGATCCGATGATCTGAAAAACATTTCACCGCAAAGGTCGCGAAGGACGCAAAGGATCAAAGATAAAAAGCAAATGAAAGAAAACCAGAAGCTTATGATTGCTGTCTGGTTTTCGGTCACCCGATCACGTGCGATCACCGGATCACCCGATCTCGGTTGCTTCCTTACATCTCCAATTTTCCTTTGCGACCTTCGCGCCCTTTGCGGTGAACTGGTTTTCAGGTTACGGCGATGTCGGCGATCCCCTCACGGCTTTTGCGTCGGTCTTAAAAGCACCTCGCTGATGAACGCCTGCGGTCTCAAGGTAACCAGCATTTCCACCGCATGGGCCACGTCTTCCGCAATCAGCATTTTGTCCGGGCTCTTGCCTTCATGCGCTCCGAACTCCGTCAGCGTCGACCCGGGACAGACGACAGCCACCCGGATTTTGTGTCCGCGCAGTTCCTCTGCCACGGAATACGTCAGTCCGTTCAGCCCCCATTTTGTGGCCGAGTAAGCTGCGCCTTTCGGCACGGCATTTTTTCCGGCCAGCGATGAAATATTCACAATGTCGCCACCGCCGGTGGAGATCATGATTGGCGCAAAGGCCCGAATCATATAAAAGACGCCGCGCAGGTTGGTGTTGAACATGGCGTCCCATTTGTCCGTGGGCATGGTGTGCAGCGGGCCGCCAAATGTGCCGATCCCGGCATTGTTGACCAGCACATCGAGCCGGCCAAACGTCTTTTGCACACGATCCGCCAGCGCGGCCACTGAGTTCCAGTCGGCGACATCGCAGGCCATGGCTTCACCCTGGCCGCCTGCCGCGCGGATCTGGCCTGCCGTGTGTTGCAGGCGGGCCAGCGTGCGTCCGCAGACAATGGTAGTTGCACCCAAGCCCGCCAGTTTAAGAGCGATGGCGGCGCCAATTCCGCGTCCTCCGCCGGTGACCAGCGCAATTTTGCCGTTCAAAATATGGTCCATATGCTTTCCGTCCTTAACTTTAAGAAGCTTACTCCCAATAGCTTTCCTTTTTTGCGGCATTCAGGAACGTTTTATCCAGGCCGGTGTCTAATCTGGCAGGATACCGCGTCCTGCCGTGGATCGCCCAAAATTGATTTTCATTGAACTTTCACGTTTAGAAAGTAGTTGTCGCGATTGCGGGCCGATGTCTGACTTTGACGAAAGAGTGGCTCGGGGCCATAAAAGCTGGAAATACCGATGGGACGGGTGTGCCTAAGGGTAACTATCGCCAGTGACTCTGCATCTGAGCAGTAAAGTGCCATTTTATGTAGAGCTTGCCTAAATGTGGGGTGTGTCTTTTATAATCCGTGCCTCTAAGTTTTTAGCGGAAAAGGACCAGCCGAGCAAGAGATGTTCTTGGAACATTGGGCCACAAATCTGGCAGAGATGTACTGAAGGAGCAAAACTCAATGAAAAGAGTGCTTGTCACGTTTGTGCTTGCGCTAACCACAGCAGCCTGGGGTCAGGGAAGTTCACCATCGCAACAGCCGCCGGCGCAACCACCCGCCGGCCAACCGACCGCCGGTCAACAGCCCGCTGCAGGTGGCGATCAGGCCAATCTTCCCACCAGCCAGAAAGTGATTAAAGATCCGGCGGAATATAACGCCTATATCACCGCGTTAAATACCACGGATCCGGCAGCCAAAGGCGCGGCGATGGAAGCGTTTGTCGCCCAATATCCCAACAGCATCGTCAAGATTGACGCGCTGGAGCAGGCCATGGGGGCCTACCAGCAGGCCAACAACCAGCAAAAAGTTGAGCAGATTGCCAGACAGATTCTTACGATTGAGCCGAACAATGTGCGTGCTTTGGCCATCGTGGTCTTTCTTGAGCGCGGCCAGATTAAAGATGCGGCCACTGGCGCAAAAGCCCGTGGCGATGCCGAGCGCGGCTTGCAGGAACTGCCCAACTGGAAACCCGCGGACGTTTCTGCTGCGGACCAGGAAAAGCTGCGCAACCAGATGACTGATATCTTCGCCGGCACGGCAGCCTTCGGTGCTTTGCAGCAAAAAGATTACGCCGCTGCGCGCAAATATTATGAGCAGGCGCTGAAAGTCGATCCCAACGACCTGGGCAACAACTATCAGATTGCCATCGCGCTCTTGGAATCGAATCCCATGGATCCTCTGGGCTTCTGGTATGGCGCCAAGGCGCTGAGCATTGCGCAAAAGCAAAATCCCCAGGCTTTCCAGGCTTGGTCGCCGTATTTTCTCTCAAGGTACAAGAAGTACCACGGCAACACGGATGACTGGAACCAGCGCATGGCTACCGCCGCCACAGAGACTGCTCCACCGCCGAATTTTGTCGCCAGCATTCCGCTGGCGCCCACGCCGTGCGACCTGGCCGCCCAGGCTGTGCAGCAGAATGATCCCAGCCAGCTTTCGTTTAGCGACTATGAACTCGTGCTTTCCTGCCGTGACAAGACTCCCGCGAACAAAGATGCCGCCGAAAAAGTGTGGGCGTTCATCCAGTCAAAAGAGAAAAATGGCGAAGCCAAGCTGAAGATGCCCGGAGTGAAGGTGATCGCAGCTCCGGATGCCAGCACGCTGGAGGTTGCGCTCAGCGAGGACAACCAGACGGCCAACAAGGCTGACATGCGCGTTACCATGGACAAGCCGATGACCAAGCCACCTGCAGTCGGTTCCAGCGTGGACGTGATCGGAGTGATCTCAGAGTACACGCCTGACCCGTTCATGTTCACCATGATCAAGGGTGAAGTGCCGGGCGCCAAACCTGCAGCCAAAACGCCGGCCAGGAAGGGTCCTGCGAAGAAGGCTACTACGAAAAAGAAAGCCAGCAAGTAAAGAACCACGCGCTTCAACAAAAAAGCAGCCCGCGAATGGGCTGCTTTTTAATCTATTCGCCCAGCATCAGCCGCTGCACGGAATGCGCGCGACCTGTGGTTTCATCGCAACCAATCAGTACCGCGCAAAATCGCGGATCGCCCTTGGCGGCCTCAAACCGGCCCGGCAGCCCAGTCAGGAAGCGCTGTAGAACCTGCTCTTTCTGCACGCCGATCACGCTATCATACGGGCCAGTCATTCCGACATCGGTTTGATACGCTGTGCCCCCCGGTAAGACCCTTGTGTCTGCCGTCGGCACGTGAGTGTGCGTGCCCAGGACAGCCGTCACGCGTCCATCAAGGTACCAGCCCAGTGCGATTTTTTCTGACGTGGCTTCAGCATGGAAATCAACGATCACTACCTTGCTGCTGATCTTTGCCAGCAGTGCATCGGCTTTGCGGAAAGGATCGTCAGTATCTTGCATAAAGACGCGGCCTTGTAAATTGATGACGGCAAATTTCTGCCCCTGCGCGGTGCAGCCCTCGTAGACACCAATGCCGGGCACGCCTTCCGCATAATTTGCGGGACGCAACACTTTCCGCGCTCGTCCGCTGGGATCGCCATTGGCCGAATTGAAGTAATCAACAATCTCGCGCTTGTCCCAGACGTGGTTGCCGGTGGTGAGCACGTGGCATCCGAGATCAAAAAGCTCGTCGGCAATGGCAGGGGTGAGCCCAAATCCGCCTGCGGAGTTTTCCGCGTTCGCGATTACTAAATCAACTTTGTTGGTCTCCACTACATGGCCCAGGTGGTCGCGCACGATCTTGCGCCCTGGACTGCCGAAGATATCGCCAATGAAAAGAATCTGCATGAGTACCTGATACTAACATTCCAGATCGCATCGCTGCAGGCGCTATCTCAGGCCAGTCCAGCAGTTATGCATAAGTTCTGCCCGCTGTTCTGGATTGGATCTAAAAATTTCCTGATGCTCGAATGGAGCATAAGATTTTCCTCAAGTAAATTTCTTCCATGAGAAGTGCTATACTCCACATCCGTCAAAAGAAAGGTTCGGAGCTGATGAAATTGCGATTGGGGATACCTCTTCTTCTGCTTTTGTCTTTTGCCGCCGGTAAGGACAAGATTGAACCAGACTCCATCAACATCTCGAATGGCATCGTGGAATCTCCTTACTTTAAATTTCATTATGAGTTTCCTAAAGGCTGGGCGTTGAAAGACGACGCCTTGCGGATGCAGCAGAATCGTAAAAGCCATGAAGAGGGTGAAAAAAACGCCCAAGCCAAAGCTAAGGCTGATGCCCAAGCCAAGCCAGGGACCACGGTTCTATCAGCCCATGCGCTTTGGATGTATAACCTGTTTGTGGCCGCTCCTGATGCGGTTCCTGCCCAGGACTACCCTCCCCTCCCATACGTACATATATGGGCCCTGGAGCGCAATGGTATACAGGACAAACCCGGAGATAATGCGAAGCTACTCACGCAAATTGGCACAATGAAAGCATTGCGTCCTCTTCAGGAACAAATGATCGGTGGACGAAAATTTATTCGTGCCGACATGGCCGGCGGAAAAGAGAAGGCCTATGTCTCAATGTTTGATACTGCGTCGCGGGGATACTTATTGTTTTTCGAGTTCCGTGCCAATGATGAGCGACAAATGAACGACCTTGCCAAGACTATGGAGTCGCTCAAGTTTGATTAGCGATCAGGCCTTTACTTCGCCAACTCAATCGTCGTCAAAAAGTCGTAGTTTCCCGCCGGATTCACATGCAGATCCCGCACGCGCGCGGAATGCACCACAACATTATCAAAGTACCAGAGGTTGATGTAGGGCAGATCGCGAGCCAATATCTTTTGAACCTGGGCATAGATCTGCTTGCGTTTTTCCTGGTCCGTGGTGCTGCGTCCTGCATCGATCAGGCTGTCCATTTCCGGGTTCACATAATAACCACGGTTGGCATGTTTAGGCGGGAAGCTGGAAGAGTGAAACGCGTAATAGAAAATGTCCGGGTCTTCATTGCCGCCGACCCAGCGCAAGGAGTAAAGCTGGAACGCGCCTTTCATCACGTCGGCGTAGAACGTGGCAAACTCAAAGCTGCGGATATCCAGTGCAATCCCCACCTGCCTGAGCTGCTGTTGCATTACCGCCGCCAGCAGGCGCGTGGTTTCTTCCGTCGAAGTCTTCATGGTCAGGTGAAAACGCACGCCATCTGCGCCCCGCGCGTAGCCTGCCGCGTCCAGAATCGCATTTGCCTTTGCAGGATCATAGGCATAGTGCGCTACGTCTCCGTTGTAAGCCCAGTGCTGCGGTGGAAGCACGCTGTCGGCCAGCCGGCCCTCGTCGCCGAACAAATAATGCAATACGGCGCCGCGATCAATCGCATATGCCAGCGCCTGCCGCACGCGAATATCTTTCAAGATCGGGTCGCGCAGATTGAAGGCCAGATAAGCAAGTATCGTGCCCGATTGCTGCTCGATCTCAAGATTGCGGTAGCGGCGGAGCGTGCCAATCATGTCCGCGCTGAGTGAGCCGCCTGGAGAAATGTCCGCACTGCCTTTACGCAGTTCCAGCGCGCGCGTGGTGGCGTCCGGCACAATGGTTAGTCGGACACGTTCCACTTGGGCACGCTGGCCCCAGTAATTGTCATTCCGCTGCAGAACTACCTCAGTGTCAGGATCCTGAGAGACAAACGTGAATGGCCCTGAGCCAATGGGATGGCGATTGAAGGGCTTGCCGCTGCCATACGGCACAATGCCGAAAACTCCGTCAGACACGTTGTATAGCAGCGTGCCGTCAGGCTCGGAAAGATGGATGATGAGCGTGGAGTCATCGGGCGCGTCAACGCGGTCGATTAGATTGTAAGTTGTGGCTTTCAGCGTTGTCAGCGATCCATCTCGGACGCTGTCCAGCGTCCATTTCACGTCGCGCGACGTTAGTGAACGTCCGTCATGAAAGTGAATCCCCCGGCGTAGATGGAAGACATACGTTTTGGGATCAGGAATCTGCCACTTTTCTGCTACCCATGGCCGCATGTTGAAGTGTTCATCGCGATGCACGAGCGGATCGAAGATCAACTCGTCAATGCGCTCTGACTGCGCATCCGTGCCCACGCGCGGATCAAGATTCGTAGGGCTGCTTTCAATGATCATCACCACGGTGTTTGCGTCCGGACGCTTAGAGCAGGAAAGAAGGCTGGCGCACAGCAGCAGGCAAAAAAGCTTCAACCACAAAGGGCACGAAGTGACACGAAGGTGATCGGCTTTCGACGGAAACAGCCTTCGTGAACCTTCGTGTCCTTTGTGGTTAGAGACGTTAAACATACGAAACTTTTCCCAGTACCGCTGGTTTCTTTGCTCCTGTGGCCGAAGGCACGTTGCCCGGCAGGCCGTTAAATGTCTGGTATGCCAACAGCGCGAAAGCCACTGCTTCCTTGGCCTGGCTGGGAATACCGAAATCGTCAGAATGACGGAGCCACAGTCCCATGCTCTCAGCTTCTTTTCTGAGCATGTCCATCAGGGCGATATTCTTTGTGCCGCCGCCGGAGACCACCCAGTCGCGATAATTACTTTTTTTAAGAATGAAGATCCTCAGCGCATGCGCCATGGACATCGCAGTGAGCGCTGTTGCCGTGGCAATCACATCAGCCTTGGCGGCCCGGCCGCAACGGCGCAAAAAGTCCTTGGCGTATTCGCTGCCGAACTCTTCACGGCCCGCCGTCTTTGGCGGCTTCTGCTTGAAGTAAGGTGCGTTCAACGATTGTTCCAGCACCGGTTGAAGCACCGATCCTTTGCGCGCAACTGCTCCCCTATGATCGTAATCTTTCTTGAACAGCATTTGCATGAGCTGGTCAATCAGCATGTTGCCCGGGCCGGTATCAAACGCTACAAGGTCGTCCGGCGAGCCGCCCGCTGGAATCGCGGTGAGATTGGCGATCCCGCCTATGTTCTGCACGATGCGTCCTTTATGCGGGGAACGAAAGATCGCATAGTCGAGCAACGGTACCAGCGGCGCACCCCTGCCGCCCGCAGCCATGTCTGCCGGTCGAAAATCAGAGACGACCGGCACTCCCAGCCTCGCGGCTATTACAGATCCTTCACCGGTCTGCCAAGTGCACGCGATATTTTTCCCCAGATAGGGAGCTGCCGTTCCCTGATGATAGATGGTCTGTCCGTGGCAGCCCACAAGGTCAAGCGTGGCCTGGCCCGATTTCTTGTGCGCTTTGCGTACGGCTTCAGCATAGAAGTCGCCCAGCCGAAAATTAAGACGTGAGAGTTCAGCCACGCTAATCTGGCGGGCATTCATCGCGGCAAGTACGGCCTTGCGGATTGCCGGTGGATATTCCGAATGGTTGTGCAGTAGCAGGTCAAAGCTGAGATAGGAGCCGCGGCCCTGAATGCTTATAACGGCCACATCGACACCATCGGCGGAAGTCCCGCTCATGACTCCGGCGACGATCAAACGTTGATCTCCCGCGCGGTGTGCAGCCGGTCGTCAATTACTTCACCGCCGACGATTCGCGTGAAATCGGTGACGATCTTCTTTAGGTGGTCCACAACTTTGGCTTTGGGTTCGGCGGAAAAGCCGCGCAACTCAGCGGAACGCTTTTTGAAAGCCATCACCCGCTGCGCGGCCTGCGCCACGTGTGCGGCAAATTTACGGTCGCGCTCAGCGGTGCGTAACACAGCTTCAAAGCCGCGCCACACCAACTCCTGGTTGTGACACACCAGAAACATGTCAGCCCCGGCGCGCAGTGTTTCCACGGCCACGTCTTCAATTTCGCCGGTGGAAAGCACTCCGCCCATCTCCAGATCGTCAGAGATGATGAGGCCTTTATAGCCAATTTTCTTGCGCAGCACGTCCTGCATCCACTTCTTTGAGAGCGACGCAGGCACCTTGTTATTGGTGACCTCCGGATAAGACGCGTGCGCCACCATCACAAGTGGAATCTGTGAACGAAGCTCGCGGTAAGGCAGCAGGTCTTCCGCCCACATGGCTTTCCAGCTCTTCTGAACGACTGGCATCGCATGGTGGCTGTCCAGATTGCCCTCACCCAGGCCAGGGAAGTGCTTGCCGCAACCGAGCACCTTGGAATCCTTTAGGCCGCGCAAAAATGCGCGCGCATACGCAATTGTTTCTTTGGGATCGGCCGATGCAGTTCGGCTGGTCAACACTGAGCGCGAAGCTTCAAAGCCGAGATCGAAGACCGGAGCAAAGTCCGTGTTGAAGCCCAGTGCCCGTGCTTCCAGACCAAGTATCTTTCCGTGCATGCGGAAGAGTTTGCGATTGCCGGTGGCAAATACCTGCTCAACGGACGGCGCAGGCGCAATCACTTTTTTCAGGCGATCAACAGTCCCGCCTTCCAGATCGACACAAAGAAACATTGGGACCGGCGTGGTGGCTTGCGAATCGCGCAGCAAACACCACGTCTGTTTAGGTTCTTCGATATTGCGCGCGAACAGGATCACGCCGCTGGGCTGGAGCGTGCTCAACGTGGTACGCAGCTTGCTATCGACGGCCAGCCCGTCATAGCCCAGGATCAATAACTGGCCAACCTGCTGGCGAAGGTCCTGTGAGGTGGTTTTTGCCATGCCTGTTCGATTATACGAATTTCAGCGACGAGCCAACCGTTGATACTTTGGAGTCTGCCTTAGTCCTCGGCAATCCTGGGCAAACTTTTCCGGTCGAACTGTTTGTAAGCCTCGCGTGGTTGATAACGTTGGAGAATCCTTCCAGTGGGGACCTCAACTCGATACACTTCAAATTTCGACATGTAACGGCAGTCCCCCACATTAGGCACGAGCGCGGAAACCAAAAGCTCTCGCGAACCGTTAAGCCACTGGGCTCCGACAATGTTCGCTTCACAATATTGGGCGTCCAGCCAAAAGTGCTGGTCTATCGTACGGCCAAATTCTTTGGGCATGGGCAAATGCCGCATTCTACGCTCAAAGTCGCTACGGACGTGGTTCTCAAATGCAGTGATCTGTCTTATCCCTGATTTCGTGATCGAGTACAGTTCCGTATGCCACGTTCCGGTGTCTCCACCGCCGGTCCATGTCAGAAAAAAATGCTGCGAATCAGGGGCCCAGCCCAACTCCGCGCTTGTCTTCTCTCCCAGTTTTGTGCGGTAAGTTTTACCGTCTATAACAATGCCAACTCTCTCATTCCTGACTTGAATGGTTTTCTTGCCGTCAGGAGAGGGAATCGTCAGTACTCTGCCGGGGTTGGAATCCAAGCCTCCCCATGTATTAAATAGAGAAACAGTCTGAGCGGACCATTCGCCCCGGTTTACGCTGATGCGCCTATCCTGTGCAGGGGACTGCGCAAATGATGGCATTGACGCAAGTACCAGACTCAACAAAATTCGGAATCGCAAGTAGCAGCCCATGATCGATGTTCGGTGCGCTAGATCTGCTTCTTCAGTTCATGCAGCAGGTTGAGTGCCTCAAGCGGCGTGAGATTATTCAGGTCGGCCTCGCGCAGCCGGTCCACAATTTTCTGCGAGAGCGGCGTGAACATCGTCAACTGTATTTGCGGTTCAGGCTCCCGCGCGCCGGGAGAGAGATGCGCCGTGGTCTCATGCTCGGCGTTTTCATGTTCATGCAGCACTTCGCGGGCGCGCACAACAACTTCAGGCGGCAGGCCCGCCAGCTTGCCAACTTCGATGCCATAGCTGCGATCTGCCGCCCCGGGTTCCACTTTGCGCAGGAAGACAATCCCGCCCGCATTTTCCTTCACTGAAACATGGAAGTTCTTTACGCCTTCAAGGCGTTCAAGCTCCGTCAGTTCGTGATAGTGCGTGGCAAAGAGCGTCTTGGCGCGGCTGGTCGCATGTATGTACTCAACCACGGCCCAGGCGATGGCGAGACCGTCATAAGTGGATGTCCCGCGGCCAATCTCATCGAGCAGAATCAGTGAACGCGGCGTGGCGGTGTTCAGGATGGCAGCCGTCTCGGTCATTTCCACCATGAAGGTGGAGCGGCCACGCGCCAGGTTGTCGCCTGCGCCAATGCGAGTAAAGATTCGGTCAATCACAGGCAGCCGAGCCGAGCGCGCCGGAACAAATCCGCCCATCTGCGCCATCAACACGGCGAGCGCTGTTTGCCTCAGATACGTTGATTTACCGCCCATGTTGGGGCCGGTGATCAGCAGAATGCTGTGGCTGCTGGAGTTGAGATAAAGATCATTCGGTACAAAACGGTCATTGCTGCCGGTTAGCTCAAGCTGTTCCAGCACAGGATGGCGGCCGCCAATGATTTCCAGTTCGTCGGCTTCCGTAGAGGGATTCTCTACGCGCTTTTCTGCGGGCGTGGCTGAAAACTGCGGGCGGCAATAGCCCCGGTTTTGTGCGATGAACGCCATTGATCCCAGCACATCTACCTCAGCCAGCGCCAGTGACGTCTGCCGTATACGCCGCGCCTCGGCGGCAATTGCCGTGCGTAGTTCGATGAATAATCTGCGCTCGATCTCGACAATCTTCTCCTGCGCATCGAGTACCTTGGCTTCGTACTCTTTCAATTCCGGCGTGGTGAAGCGCTCGGCGTTCACCAGCGTCTGTTTGCGCTCATAATCCTGCGGTGTGTGATGCAGGTTGGCCTTGCTGATTTCTATGTAATAACCGAAAACAGAATTAAACTTGACCTTGAGCGAGTTGATGCCGGTCCGTTTGCGCTCACGCTCTTCAATTTGCGCGATGTACTGTTTGGAGTTGCGGCTGAGGTTGCGCAAGTCGTCTAACTCTTTATCGACCTCAGGCTGGATCACGCCGCCATCCGCCAGCGTAAGCGGCGGCTCGGCGACCACAGTTTTTTCAATTCGTTCGCGCAGGTCAGACATTTCGTCCAGCAGATTATTTAATTCTGTCAAGCGAGTCGCGGCCAATCTGTTCAACGCTACCTTGATTCTTGGAATACGATTGAGGCTGGCACAGAGCGCCAGAACGTCGCGCGGGTTGGCCGTCTCAAGCGTCACACGGCTCAGCAACCGCTCGATATCCAGGACGCCTTCCAGCGCACGCCGCAGCTCTTCACGAGCCACGAATTCCTTTACGCCCGCCTCTACGGCGTCGAGGCGGCGATTGATTTCGTTAATGTCAATCGAAGGCCGCAGCATCCATGACCGCAGCAGGCGCTTGCCCATGGGCGTGAGTGTGGCGTCGAGCGCGCGGAACAGAGTTACCTCGCTGCTGGTGTTGGCAAACAGTGGCTCGACTAGCTCGAGATTGCGGACGGTAACGGCGTCGAGCACCAGATATTCCTGGCGATCATAAAAACCGATGCGGTCCACGTGCTCCAGCGTTCCGCGCTGCGTGGAGCGGACATAATGCAGAATTGCTCCCGCCGCCGTGGCCGCCGCCGGACGACCCTGCAAGCCAAAGCCCTCAAGCGACAGCACGCCCAGCTTGTTTTCCAGCAGAGGCACGGCATAATCGGGGCTGAAGACCCAGTCTTCCAGCGGCGTTTCAGTAAAGCGCATGGCGCCGCCGGTCTGTTGCAAAGCCGCGCCTGTGCCGGACTGGTTCGTCTGCGCCTGAGCTGATTGATCTTTAGGCTCGGCCTGAGTTTCCGCGCTGTTCGTTTTCTCGCTGTTCAAGGGCGGCTGGTCAAACAATGGCAGGCCGGAAGGATATAGAACTTCCCGCGGACGCAATTGCTGCAGCTCTTCCACAATCCGGCGCTCTGCGTCAGGGCCGCGAAATTCGGTGGCACGAAATTCGCCGGTGGAAAGATCCAGTGCCGCCAGCCCCACCGCGCCGGATGCCCGCGCCAATGCTGCAAGAAAGTTGTTTTCCTCCGAGCCTACGCTGGAATCGATCGCCGTCCCGGGCGTAAGCACCCTTGTGACCTCGCGACGGACCAGTTTTGTAGCCGCGCTGGGAAGTTCCATCTGCTCACAGATGGCAACCTTAAAGCCCTTGCGCAGCAGCTTGGAAAGATAATTTTCCGCCGCATGATAAGGCACACCGCACATGGGAATGGCGTGGTCTTTTTCTTTATTGCGCGAGGTCAGCGTGATTTGCAGCTCTCGCGCGGCCACTACCGCGTCTTCAAAAAACAGTTCGTAAAAATCTCCCAGACGGAAAAAGAGCAGCGCGTTGGGATGCTGCTTTTTGATAGCGGCATATTGCCGCATCAACGGAGTGGAGGGCTCGGTCATCGGCGTGAGTGCATTATAGAGCGTCTCTAGAACGGAAGAGCAAAATCCACACCGGAGACGCGGAGAGACGTGGGGGCCAAGCAATACGATTTGAGAGCACGTCTTTATAAATTCCTCTTGCAATCCGCTACTCCAATTAGCTAATATAGATTAGCTAATCATTATGAAGACCTTTACCATCCATGAAGCTAAAACCAACCTCTCGAAGTTGATAGAACAAGCGTGCCAGGGGGAAGAGGTTGTGATCGCACGCGGCCCTGAGCCGGTTGTCCGCCTTGTCCCCATAGCCGATGTAAAAGGTCGTCGTCAGCCGGGCGCGTTGCGCGGCAAATTACATGCTGGCCCGGAGTTTTTTGAACCGCTAGCAGACGAAGAACTGGCGCGCTGGGAATAGCTGCGAATGCGCTTGCTCATTGACACGCACGCGCTTCTCTGGTGGCTGACGGATGATCCCGCGCTGCCCGCATCGGCGAGGAAGCACCTTGCACGAGCAGCCAATACTGTCCTTGTAAGCTCCGCTTCGGCCTGGGAGATCGCGACAAAGTTCCGGATCGGAAAGCTACCGGACGCCGGCGATCTGCTGGCGTACTTTGCTGGCTACATGGCCCGGGAACGTTTTGAAGGTCTGCCTATTTCCACCGACCACGCTGTGCGCGCTGGCTTATTGCCGGGGCCGCACAAAGACCCGTTTGATCGTATGCTGATTGCCCAGGCCCAGGCGGAGAACGTTCCGATCCTTAGCAATGACGTGGCGTTTGATTCGTACAGTGTCCGACGAATCTGGTGAAGTAAACCACCGCCTTGTGAGTTCTCCGGCGGTTGTTTAACAACGTCAATTGATGTGCTGGCTTAGCTGACTTCTTCCAGCGTCTTCTGGTCAACGTCAAAATTTGAATAAACGTTCTGAACGTCGTCGGTATCTTCCAGCGTTTCCAGCAGGCGGATCATGGAGTTGGCGGCAGCGCCTTCCAGCTTCATATAAGTCTGCGGAATCATGCCGATTTCTGAATGCACAATCTCAGCGCCGGATTTTTTTACCGCTTCCAGGACGGTTTCAAAGGCATTGGGAGCAGTGGTGATTTCCCAGTTCTCGCCATCGTCGCTCAGGTCATCGCCGCCCTGCTCAAGAACGATGTTCATTAGATCATCTTCCTTGGACTTGGCTTTGGAAACCACGATGGAGCCTTTTTTCTGGAACATCCACGAGACGGAGCCGGCTTCACCCATGTTTCCGCCGCCCTTGGTAAAGGCATGGCGGATTTCGCTTACCGTGCGGTTGCGATTGTCGGTGGTGACTTCCACCAGCAGGGCCACGCCGCCGGGACCATAACCCTCAAAGGTGATTTCTTCATAGCTCACGCCTTCAAGTTCGCCGGTGCCGCGCTGGATGGCCCTCTTGATGTTGTCTGCAGGCATGTTCTCAGCCTTGGCGGCAGCAACCGCCGTGCGCAGGCGCGGATTGCCTTCAACGTCGCCCCCGCCGCTCTTGGCGGCCATGGTGATTTCCTTGATCAGACGGGTAAAGATCTTGCCGCGCTTCGCGTCCAGCGCGCCCTTTTTATGCTTGATTGTGGCCCATTTTGAGTGGCCGGACATGTGGATAACCTCAAAGAATCAAAGATTTACGCAGCCAACAAGGAGAGGCGGCACGCGCCATAAGCGCAGGAAAACAAGGTAGATTATAGCACGAGCTGTTGTATCATTTCGCGCCATGAGCCTCAAGGAATGGGAGCGAGACGTAATCAATCGCCAACGCAACGTGTTTCCTGACACCAACCTGAATGAAGGCAGGTTCTATAGAAATATTGCGTCAGGCAAGGCGGTTTTCAGCGTAGGACAGAAAGTAAGCCTGTTGATGATAGTTGTGTTCTTTGTGATTTTTGAGCGCGGTAGCTTTCGCCAGTTCTTTTGGGAGGTTCGTTAACGAGGATAAGTATGCAGATCGCGCCTTGGACCTGGAACCGTCGGTTATTTCATTGGTATGGCTCCTGTTTTGGTTATTTTTGACTATCAAAGCCCTGTTTCCGCCCGAGCCACCCGCGCCTAAACGCAGACGTGGCTATCGAACATCCAGCCGACGCTGATCCGGCGGAGTTTCAGCTTTCCTGCGAAACGCATAGACCACCGCCAGCAGCGGCGGGGCCAGCAACACTCCCCAGAAGGGAATAATGATCCCCAAAATAATCGGCGCGATCAACGCCGCCCAGAACGGGACTTTGGCGGTGCGCTTCATCAGGTACGGCTGAAGGAACAGACCGTCGGTGACCATGATCACCGCGAACAGAATCAGCACATAGAAAAATCGCATATGATCATGATTCAAAGCTCCCAGCAGCGCCGGCCCGATCAATGAGAGCATCACGCCGAAGTTCGGAATGAACTGAAGCACGCCGCCCAGAATGGCCCACAGCGGTGCCCAGGGAATGCCGATGATCCATAAGCCCACCAGCCATAGAACTGCTACGGCCAGAGAGTCATAGCACTGGGCGATAAACCAGTTCTTGAGCGCCGA
The DNA here is from genome assembly GCA_020072645.1 of Terriglobia bacterium. Taxonomy (NCBI): domain Bacteria; kingdom Pseudomonadati; phylum Acidobacteriota; class Terriglobia; species Terriglobia bacterium. Next base: position 59,632 of record JAIQGK010000018.1, on the reverse strand, counting down.
GCCGGTGGTGCGTGCGTGGGAGCGCCAATCCATAACCATGTTTACCACAGAGGGCACGGAGGAGCGCAGAGTTGCCATTCAAGGAAGCGCAGCATGAAGGGCCTTTCGAATCTCGTCGCGATAGAGAACTTCGACACACGCTATTTTGGCGCCAACGACATCAAGGATGATCATTCCGTCGGCTGGGCTGAGTTCTACGTTGCGATGATTGGGGCCGTAGGATCCCTGAGGACGTGGTTCAGTGTAAAGCGTCGCGCAAAAATCATCGCCACACCGGCACCGATCAACAATCGTCAGCGTACGTACCTGTGCTGACAAAGCTGGCTCGTTTGCTTCAATGAGCAGTTGCTCGAGTTCGCGAGCCAATGCGGGCAGGGTTTCGAACAGTAAGAGGGACACGGAGTTAGGGGATAACCAGGACCAATCTCATCAAATTCTCTGTGTTTCTCTGTGCCCTCTGTGGTTAAAATAAAACTATGAAATTTGGCGTCATCATCTTTCCCGGCTCCAATTGCGATCAGGATAGCTACAACGCGGCCATTGCCGCCACCGGCCAGCAGGCGACGATGCTCTGGCATGATTCGCACGACCTGGAAAATTGTGACGCCATCATTGTGCCGGGCGGCTTTGCCTATGGCGATTACCTGCGCACCGGAGCGATTGCCAAATTCGCGCCGATCATGGACCAGGTGCGAAAATTTGCCGCATCCGGCGGTTTGGTCATCGGCATCTGCAATGGCTTTCAAATCCTGTGTGAAGCGGGCCTTCTGCCCGGCGCTCTCTTGCGTAATGCGGGACTGAAATATGTCTGCAAGTTTGTCGATCTGCGCGTGGAAAATGCTGAAACGCCGTTCACCAATGCGTGCAAAAAAGGCGAGGTGCTCAGGATTCCCATCGGCCACATGGAAGGGAATTACTATTGCGACGCTCAGACGCTCGAAGCGCTCAAGCGCCAGAACCGCATCGTCTTCCGCTATTCAACTCCGGAAGGAGAGATCACTGCGGAAGCCAATCCCAACGGATCGCTCGATAACATTGCCGGCATTTGCAATGAAGGAAGCAACGTTCTTGGCATGATGCCGCATCCCGACCGCTGCAGTGAATCTCTGCTTGGCTCGGCAGACGGCGCAAAAATTTTCCGCTCGATGATCACCGCGCCGGTCATTACGCGCTGACAGCAGCCCTCCTCTGAGTCACAGCCCGCATCCAAATCAAGAGAACCTCCCCTGGGTTCTAACCGACGACTCAACCGACTAGGAGGCTCTCTGTATGCGCGTGAAAAACTTAATGGCAACTCTTGCCGCATTTCTGCTTTGTGTGGCGATTGGCTGCACATCCAATAAAGCCAACACACCTGACGTGAAAGACCAGGTTTCTAAAGCCCTGGCAAATGCCGGCTACAAAGATGTAAAGGTCGCCACGAACAATGACAAACAACTTGTCACTCTCAGCGGCGACGTGAAGACCCAGGAAGATAAAAACAAGGCTGAAGACGTGGCCAAGAGCGCGGCCAGCGGGTTTGTGGTTTCAAATGAAATCGGCGTTCGTCCGGACGGCGTGGAAGGCGATGCAAAGAAAATCGATTCCAATATAGATTCCGCGATCGAAAAAGACTTCAAGGCTGTGATCATCGCGAACCGACTGGAAAAACAGCACATCCGCTTTGACGCCAAGAATGGCGTGCTCACGTTGAAAGGCGATGTTGATACAGCCGGACAGCGCCAGCAGGTGGAAAAACTTGCCGCCAGCGTTCCTAACGTCCAACAGGTTGTGAATGAGCTGGATGTGAAAGGCGCAAAGCGCAGATCTTCTTAAATTGCGTTAGCCATTTGGATGAGGACGGCAGAAATGCCGTCCTTTAATTTTGTGATGATGAATCGCGTTTTAAATCCCTTCACCGTCCGCGCCCGATCCTGTCCACGCTTCTTTGTTCACCACGTACGGCATCAGCGTTTTGTCGCCGCCGTAATTTCCTTCCAGCACGTCGAGCAGCCCTTGAATGCAGCGTCCAGCCATACCTTTTCCCGGATCGGTGGAGAGCCGCGTAATCCGACCGGCGCTGGCAAAGTGGTGAAACAGCCGGCAGCGATCTTCAATCTGGGGATCGAGCAGCGGCGAGTCTGCCGGCAGCGGCTCTTTTCCGAATACGTCCAGAGCAGCTCCGGCGATCCAGCGTTCTTTAAGCGCTTTGGCCAATGCTTTTTCGTCAACCACCGGGCCGCGCGCGGCATTGATCAGGTAGGCATCCTTGCGCATGAGCTTCAGCGTGCGCTCATTGATCAGGTGGTAGGTGGGTGACTTTCCGTCACGCACAAGAGGCACGTGCAGGCTCACATAATCAGCTTCTGACAGCGCTTCTTCCAGGTTTACGTATTTGATCCAATTCTTTTCCTTTACCATCCCGAGCTTTGCCCGCAGGTCCATCACCTGCTGCACGTGTGCAGCGAAAAGATGATTTTGATAAACCGGATCGTAGCAAAGCACGTTCATATCAAAGCCAATGCATTTTTTGATCAGCGCCAGGCCAATGCGTCCGGTGCCGATCACGGCAATCGTCTTGCCGGAAATTTCGTCTCCCAGGAAGGGAAGAAACGGGTGCCACGCGCCCCACTTCTGGTCGCGCACCATCTTCTCGCTGTCCCACATGCGGCGTGACAGTGTTCCCATCATTAAGAAGGTGAATTCAGCTGTCGCGTCATTGAGGACTTCCGCCGTATTGGTGAACGGGACCTTGTAGCGGTTGGCTTCAGCGCGATTGATATTGTCAAAGCCGACCGCGACCTGCGAAACCACTTTCAGCGTGCCTTTACCAGCTTCAAACACTTCTGCATCGATGGGATCGCGCAACGTGGTGATCAGCCCGTCGATGCCAGAGCCGACTTTTTCCAGGATCACGTTTTTGGGCGGTGCTTCCGGGCCGGGAAAAATCTCAAGGTCATAGCCACGCTCGCGTAGCAGGTTTTCCGCTGCGCCTCCGATATGACAGGTAGCATAGATGCGAAATGTTTTGGACATGAGAAAAGTATTCGCCGCTGATAACCGCTGATCAACTCTGGATGCTCAAAAGCAGTGATGCGAGTCTAGCGACCTTATAGATCACAACTTGTGGCTACAGAAACAAGTGCGGCAACCGTTGAAGTTGCCGCATTGAAAATGAATTTCAAGTTTAACTGTGATTCTGATCTGCGTTGCTCAGCGTAAATCTGCGGCGATAGGGTTTAGCTACAGGTTCTTCTTAGCCCAGCCATCAATACGCTTGAGCGCTTCGTCCAGGTTTTCCATGGAATTGGCGATGCTGAAGCGCAGATAGCCTTCGCCGAATTTGCCGAACGCCGTGCCGGCAAGACATGCCACGCCAGCTTCATTCAGCATTGCTTCCGCCAGCTTTTTAGATGTCCATCCTGTCTTCTGCACGTTGGGGAAAGCATAGAACGCGCCATGCGGCAATCGGCAGCTGAAGCCCTTGATGTTGTTGAGTCCGGTAATGAACTTATCGCGCCGCGCGTGAAACTGTTCACGCATGTTGTCCACGGACGCCTGGTCACCCTTGAGTGCTTCCATGCCTGCCATTTGAGTAAAGCTGGCGCTGCATGAGTTCACGTTGGTCATCAATCGGCCAAACTGCGCGGCCAGATCTTTGCGCATTACGCCATAGCCCAGGCGCCAACCGGTCATGGCATAGGTCTTGGACCAGCCATCCAGCATGATCACGCGATCTCTCCAGCCGGGAAGCGACATGAGCGAATGATGGCGGCCTTCAAAAATCAGGCGGCTGTAAATTTCATCGGAGAGCACCATGATGTCGCGATCGCCTATGGCCGCGGCAATGTCTTTCACATCCTGCTCTGTCACCACGCTGCCGGTGGGATTGTGCGGAGAGTTGAGCACAATCAGCTTGGTGCGGTCAGTGATCAGGTCAGCCAACTCGTTGGGGTCTAGCCGGAAATCCTTTTCTTCCCGCATCTGCAAGGGAACGGGCGTGGCGCCGGTGAAGTTGATCAGCGACTCATAAATAGGAAAGCCGGGGTTGGGATAAATGACCTCATCGCCTTCTTCCACCAGCGCGGTAAAAGTAAAGTAGATCGTCGGTTTGCCGCCCGGCACGATGACGACTTCGTCCGCGGCTACCGGCACGCCGTGTGTGCGCGTAACTTCCGCTGCCACGGTTTCACGCAGGGCCGGCATTCCGGCGGACGGCATGTAATGCGTGTATCCCTTGTGGATGGCGTCCACTCCGGCTTCAATTACATTTGCCGGTGTGTCAAAATCCGGCTCGCCGATCTCCAGATGGATAATGCTTCTGCCCTGCGCCTCAAGAGCGCGGGCCTTGGCAAGGGTTTCAAAAGCGGTTTCAGTTCCCAGGCGGGCCATACGTTTGGCCAGCCGCAATTCTGTTGGGGTAGTGACTGGGGTCATTATTTTTCTCTTTGTTTTAAAGAATCAGATTACTCGTTGACCGCTTGTTCCTGGCTCTGCGATCGCAATACGTGCGCCACGGTATAAGGCACGCGACGTTGAGGTTCCTGGAAATTCCTTACCTGTAAATCGCCCAGCAGTCCCAGCGCCAGCATCTGCCCGCCGAATACGATCAGGACTGCGGCGGAAATCAACAGCGGTCCGTGCTCTCCCATCACGCTTAGGTGCCAGATCAACTTGGAAAGCATCAGCCAGAAAGCGATGCCCATTCCACCCAGCAGTGAAAGCATGCCCACGGTGCCAAACAGGTGCAGCGGCCGGTACATATATTTCAGCAGAAAGCGGATTGTAATCAGGTCAAAGAAGACGCGGAACGTGCGGGAGATGCCGTAATGCGAATTGCCCTTAGGCCGCACAATGTTCTTGATGGGAATTTCGCAGATCGATGCGCCATACCACGAGGCCAGCGCGGGAATAAAACGATGCAGCTCGCCATACAAGGGAAGTTGCTGGATGATCTCGCGGCGGTAAGCCTTGTACGTGGTGCCGAAGTCGTGGATCTGCACGCCGCTCAACTTTGACATGGCCCAGTTGGCAATGCGCGATGGGATGCGGCGCATCACAAAGTTGTCCACACGCTCTTTGCGCCAGCCGCTCACCAGGTCATAGCCCTGTTCCAGCATTTCCAGGAATTTGGGGATATCTTCAGGATCGTGTTGCAGGTCGCCATCCATGGCGATTACAAATTCGCCCTGCGCGTGCGCAAATCCCGCCGCCAGTGCTGAAGTCTGCCCGAAGTTGCGGCGCAACTTGACCACCACAACGCGGCTGTCAATGGTCACGATCTCACGCAGCAGCTTGTACGTGCGATCTAGGCTGCCATCATCAACAAATACCAGTTCGAACGTGTCTCCCGTGGCTTCCATGACCGCTTTTAGCCGGTCATAAAGCGCGGTCACGCTTTCCTGCTCGTTATGGAATGGGACTACGATCGAAAACTTCGGCATATCTTTATTAAAATTATACATCCGTTGTTTGTGTGTTGAGTACCTGAAAATACTCGAAAAGATTATGGATTTCCCGGGTGATTACTTCCCATTATCTATATTTAGCCCTGATTTTTACGGTGCGGTCCAATTCATCCACAACCTCAAGTATTTTTAGCCTTAAATCCTTGTCCAGTTCAGCCTTGTCCAGAAGATCATGTACCTGCTTCTGGGCCGCCGCGGATTGCTGACCGCCGATGAAAGCATTGAGCCAGGCCAACATAAAAAAGATTTTTCGCTCCCGCTTTACCTGCGGCAGGGCATCCAGCGCCGGACCGAGGTAGGGAAGCGTTAGGTCAGATTGGTTCCACCAGTTGAAGCTGCCCAGGCTTATTTCAATCCAGTCTTCCGGACGCGACGTATCATGCAGGTATTCATCGAAATAATGTTTTTTGGTTTCCGCGTCTGGGCGCGCCGCAGCCGCCATGTAGGCATATTTCTTGCCGTCGCCTGAAGGATCGCGCTTTTCTTCTGCCGCCAGCACTGCTGGCGCGTCAGGATCATTCTGTGCGACTAAGGATTCCACAATGTTCCATCGGTCCAGCGTCCGCAACTCAACGCCCGGGACGGTAAGCTTGCCGTTCAGCATGTCTTTAAGCTGGGCGCGGGCTTTCTCAGTCTCCGCCACGCCGCGCAACGCGCGAAACCATGTAATCCGCATGTCCTGCGAAGGTGATTGGAGCATCTGGTCGGCGGCCAACGCTTCCATCTTCGGCGCCAACTGCTCGCGCGTCTCTGTCGAGACATAGCGATGTAGCGCGGTAATCGTGCGGCCGATAATGCTTTGTGCCAGAGACTCATCTTTCTCTGTTGGGAGATTGCGCAGTGCCAGATTGATGTAGTCTCGTGGATCCATCTCCGCTTCGCGGACGGAATCCCACAGCGACCCCCAGAACAGCGTGCGCTTGAAGACGTCATTCATGCTTCCCAGGTCAGCCATTACCGCTTTGCGGCTGACAGGATCGAGCAGGAATCGCCCGTAAGCTTCGTCCTGATAGTTGGCAAAGACATAACGCGGACACGCTCCGCCTTTTCCGGTAATAAATTCTGTCTTTGCCGTCTTCCATTCAATCCGCGTTTGCGTCTCGGTCTTCCCATAATTCACCAGGACCTTTGTTGCAATGGGCCACAAGCCGCCTTCGGCCAACACGTCTTTCTGCGACACGGTGACGCGCGTCGCAGTCAAATCGCCCTTTACTCCACATGCCCACTCCACATCTACCTGTGGCATGCCTCTGCGCCTGATCCACGCATCTGCCCACGGTCCCAGCGGTTTCTTTGAAGTTCGCTCAAGCGCCCGCACCAGATCGTTCCATTCCGCATTCGCATAGGCGTGTTCCTTCAGGTAGAGCCGAAGACCGTCGCGGAACTGGTCCTCGCCCACAACAAACGCCAGTTGCTTGATCACGCCGGGCGCTTTGGAATAGACGATTGCTCCATAGGCCGACTTGGCATCTTTCAGGTTAGGAATGTCCTGATAAATCGGCGTTGTGCCTTGAGTTGAATCAATGGCATAGGCCGCGGGCTTGATCGCCTGATAAAAACGCTTCCACACGTTTTCGTTCGGCTTGAGTGAATTCAATGCGTGATACGCCATGTACTGCGCGAAACCCTCTTTGAGCCAGAGATCGTCAAACCAGCGCATGGTCACCAGGTCGCCGAACCACTGGTGCGTAAGCTCGTGCAGCAGCAATATGTCGCGATTCAGGCGGTCGCTGTGCGTGGGAGCCGTGCGGAAGAGAATCGATTCTTCCCGCAGAAACGTTGCGCCGGCATGCTCCATGCCTCCGTAGGCAAAGCCGGGAATCATCACCATGTCGTACTTGGGGAAGGGAAACGGATGAGCAAAATAGTCAGAGAGATATTTGATTCCGTCCGCCGTGATCTGTTGAACAGCAGCGGCTTCAGCTTCAGCTTCAGCTTTCTGCAATTTCGATTTGCGCACGTAAAGCCCCGGCAGTCCCGGCGTGTCATGCACTTTCTGAAACGGCCCTGCGGCAAAGGCGAAGAGATAAGTGCTGATTGGCTGCGTCTCGGTGAACTCAGTGCGCGTAAAGCCGTGCCCTTGCGGCACACTCGGATCAGGTCCGACTGGTCCGTCCGTGACCTCCGTGACTGTCATCACTCCTGAGGTGTTCGAGATCACCACCCAGCCTGCCGGTGCGTCCACTTTTAGTTTGAACTTTGCCTTCAAGTCCGGCTGATCAAAGCACGGAAACGCCATCTCGGCGTCCATCGGGACAAAGAGCGTATAGATGTATTCGCTGCCGTCGTCCTTGTCTTCAAACCGTGTGATGGCCTTGCCCGCCGGCGCGACCGGCGCTTTGAAGTCGATTACGACAACGTTCTCATCCAGCTTGAGCAGCTTAGCCGGCAGCTCAACGTGACCATTTTGTATCTCAGTCGACGCCGGCTGGCCGTTTACGGTCAAGCTACTTACGGAGCCTTCGCGAAAATCCAGCCACTCCGGCAGAATGCCGCGGTCGTCCGCATTCTGTACAAACCGCAGTTCCTCATGCCCGCTCACAGAATCCGACTTCGGCGTAATGGTGAAGCTGAGCTGGTAGCGAACATCTTTGAGCTGTTGCGCCCGAAGCCTCGCCAGATCGCGGGGGATGCCCACGGGAGCCTGGGAAATAGCACCCGTAGTGAAAAGCAAAATGAACAGGACAATCCTTCGTAGTATGTGGCGGGTAGGCATTTGGACGGAGCTCCGGGATCTTGCTCGATTCGAGATGGCCATTTTACCCTCTACCTTCAACCTGATACTCTCTTTCCTGCTCCCAGGAGATTTCTATGCCTTCAACCGTCATCTGGCGATTGCTGTTCTCCGCGTCTCCGCGCCTCCGCGGTGCGATTTTGCTTTTTGGTTTTATTGCAACGTCGGTGATTGCTAGCGCACAAACCAAACCACTTGATGGCCAACCCTGGGACTTCGGCGTGTGGGCTGGCGGCGGCTTCAGCGTCCCGGGTGGAACAAAAGATACGCATGCCATCAACGCAGGCATCCGCCTAGGCAAGGTGTTGACTGATGATCATCTCGGCGGCTTCCTGCGCGGGAATTTTGAATGGTCCGCTGACCTTATTCCGCTTTACTACCTGTGGCAGCCAGCGCCAGCTCAAAATGTCTATGCTGCCGCGTTTAATCCGCTTAACTTAAAGTGGAACTTCACCAGTTCCGCGCGTACTGTCCCGTATCTTGAACTCGGCGGCGGAGTGCTTTTCAGCAATCACGCGGTACCGGTGAATACGTCGCATGTAAACTTTGTAACGCACGCGACTCTGGGCTTTCAGTTCTTCAATAATGATCGCCGCGCTTTCACTGCCGGTGTTCGCTATGAGCACATTTCCAACGCCGGTTTGACGGTCCCGAATCCGGGAATCAACACCGTTCAGTTTCAGTTGGGATTGAATTGGTTTAGATAACCAAATTCTGCTGTTCGCGATTCACAATAGATCGCGCATACAACGGGTGCTTGACATCCCAAAGTTGCATTCTCCTGCGACGAACAATATAAGGGGCACCCTGCAATACATTTGTCCGCTCTGAGAAATCAGCAATATTCTGCTTTGCCAAAGAATGTGACCTGCGTCATAGACAGCAAGACTGCTGAATGCCATGGTCTTAGAAGAGGCACATATATGTTTGTTAACAGAGTTGACGCAGGCCGGCAGTTGGCTACGAAGCTGGCTCGCTATGCAAATCGTGAAGACGTGCTGGTGTTGGGCATTCCAAGAGGTGGAGTACCGGTGGCATTCAAGGTCGCCGAGGCCATCCGTGCACCGCTGGACATTCTGCTCGTACGAAAGCTTGGCGTTCCGGGCGAACGAGAGCTCGCCATGGGAGCGATTGCCAGTGGCGGGGCCCGCATTCTCAATCGGCGCTTGATCTATCAACTGGGGGTTACTGAAGACCAGGTGGCAGAAACAATTGCGGATCAGGAAGCTGAGCTGCAACGGCGAGAGGAGCTGTACCGTGGCGTCAGGTCCGGTGTCCCTGTCCAGGGTAAGACCATCATTCTTGTTGACGACGGTATCGCCACGGGATCGAGCATGCTCGCGGGGATTGAAGCTTTGCGAACGCTGCGACCGAAAAAAATCGTGGTCGCAGTGCCGGTAGCGCCGACGCACGCTGATGCAGACTTCCGCGGTGTTGCCGATGAATTCATTTGCCTGGACCAGCCTGAGGAGTTCTACGGTATTGGCCAGTTCTACAAAGACTTCTCACAAGTAGACGACCTGGAAGTTCGAGCATTGCTTGAGACTTCAGCCAGAAATCCTTCAGGTGCAAGTAAGCCAAAAGAAAGAGGCGCCGCATGACAACCACGACTCGAGGACAACATGAGGCGGATACGCCAGTCTGTATCCCAATCGAAAACATGAATCTTCAGGGCGATCTTCACCTGCCATTGAATCCTCTGGGAGTAGTCATTTTTGTCCATGGCAGCGGCAGCAGCCGGTTCAGTCCGCGAAACCGTTTTGTGGCTGAGGAACTCAACAAACAAGGCTTTGCCACCTTGCTGCTGGACCTTTTAACAGAAGAAGAAAACAGAATCGATACCGAGACAATGGAGTTCCGGTTCAATATTCCGCTGCTGGCCAGCCGTTCAACTCTGGCAACTGCGTGGGTGCATGGCCAGCCCGGTCTGAGCCGCTTGCCGATCGGCTTGTTTGGGGCAAGTACCGGGGCTGCTGCAGCACTGATTACGGCTGCTGAGATGAAGCAGCAGGTAGCTGCCGTGGTATCTCGCGGCGGCCGCCCTGATCTGGCGGAAGATTTTTTGCCGCAAGTGGATGCTCCCACACTGCTGATCGTAGGCGGAGAGGACAATACTGTTCTTGCCCTGAATAAAAAGGCCATGGCGCAGATGCACTGCGTCGCAAAATTGCACGTCGTGCCTGGAGCGACGCACCTGTTTGAAGAGCCCGGAGCACTTGAGCAGGTTGTCACTGTGGTTTCTCAATGGTTCGCCCGCTACATGCGCGCCGGAGTTTCGAATAGAAGGCAACGCGCGGCAGGAGAATAGCCAGCTAAACCGCCCGGACCAATAGCTGTGACCCGCGTCACTGTGACGGCGCGGGCATCAGCGGAGACTTGTGAAAGCAGGAGGTTACTATGACGAATAAAGTTCTTGTTGCGATCGACGATACCGGGCTCTCTGAATTGGTGGTGGACTCGTTATCTACGAAGATGCAGCCTGACCAGACCAACGTGCTGGTCCTGCAGGTTGTAGAGCCTTTTATTTACACGGCCCCGCCGCAGATGGCTCCTGGATACCAGCCAGAGTTGGAGGCCCGACGGAAAGATCGCAAGGAACTGGCTAAACGCAGCGTTGATTCTGCAGTGGATGTCCTCCGCAAAGCGGGGTTCCAGGTGACCTCACAGGTGGTTGAGAGCGAAATCAAAGAGGGAATCCTCAATACGGCTTCAGAATGGGCGGCCGATCTGATCGTGGTGACCTCACACACTCGCAAGGGAGTGGCAAAGTTCTTTCATCGCAGCGTAGCTGAAGGAATCGTTCACAAAGCGCCCTGCTCTGTGCTGGTACTAAAAGAGTTATCCGGCAAGGCAGCAGCGTAAGCCGGCCAGCGGGTGAAAGTGCGAAGGCGGACGGCGAACCCTGTGCAACGCTGGAAGTAGGATTGAAAGACCGCGAGCATATACGAGCATGTATAAGAATGTAGATGTCCTCAACGCACAGCTTCTTGCTTCCGGTCCAACAGCCCTTTGACTGGGAATCCTTGCTCGCATTCTTGCGATTGCGCGCGACCCCCGGCGTGGAAGTTGTCACGGACTCTGCCTATACCAGGACAATCACCGACGGCGCTGCGGCGCAGACTTTTTCCGCGACGTACGACTCCAAAGCAGCGGCTTTGCAGGTTGCATATTCCGGCGAGGCCAGCGCGCAGATTCCGGTCGCTGACCGCGCAAAGCAGATATTCAAGCCGGATGTGGACGCCGTGCCGATCGAAAAATTCCTTAGTTGCGACGCGTGGCTCAGCGGCTTTGTAAAAAGGCAGGCCGGATTGCGAGTGCCCGGCGGATGGTCGGCTTTGGAAATTGCCATGCGCGCGATACTGGGCCAGCAGGTTTCAGTGCCTGCGGCAACCACGTTGATGGGGCGCTTGGTGCGCGCCGCCGGAACCCGTTTGGATGAATCGTCCTGGCTTTTTCCGACAGCGGAACAGATAGCGCAATCGAATCTTGGCGGTTTGGGAGTTCCCGGCAGCCGAATGGAAACGGTGAAAACGCTGGCTGCATTTTTTTCGGAATATGGCGAACAATGTCTTGAACACGCCGATATAAAAGATCGTTTGCTGGCGCTGAAAGGAATAGGGAAGTGGACAGCCGGTTATATTCTGATGCGAACCGCCAACGGTCATGACCATTGGCCTGAAGGCGACCTGATTTTGCGCAAAGCTTTAAGCAATGGCCAAGCCATGATCGCGCATGCGGCGCTGGAGCAGGCTTTTAGCCGCTGGAGTCCGTATCGCAGCTACGCAACCATCCACATCTGGAAAGGATATGCGCCTCGCGCGATGAGCGGCAAAGCATGAATCGCTCGGGCTTCGAATCAAAGCGCGTGGGGATCGATGCGCATGGGATAATGAAGGTAACAACCATAGTCAACTGGCAACGGCTCGTTCGTTAAGGAGGTACTTGCAATGGAACCTAAAAGCGATGCACCAAAGGGCGGCGACCAGCCTCTCTCAGAACCGATACAGCACATTACAGGCGCTCATCAACTGTTGACGTCGCTGAGTGAAAAGTTCGGCGCAATCCATCCGGAATTGAATGAGGCAATCACCAAACTGGAACTTGCGCTGAGTGCCCTGACGGTGAATACCGGCGGAATGTTTTAGCGGTCGGTGGGCTATTTACTTGAGCCCTTCCTTGCTGTGGTTTTCATCTTCAGCTTGTTGAAATCCACCATATAAACATTCAGCCCAAAAGACGGCGTGGTCTTGCTGTACCCGGCCACAAGCTGGTCCTTATAGCGGTCCAAGTAAAAGTCAAATGGGTCTTTGGGCGCAGGATCGATCAGCACAAGATCGGTATCTGACATCAGCAGCTTTCCAAATTGCAGCTTGTTGCCGCGATACGCCATATAGTTCTGCTGCGGGACCTTGATCCACGGATATTTTTTGGGCTCGCCAAAAATCTGGACGATGTTGTTGCCATCCAGATGAATGTCAGTGATCTTTCCGGAAATCTTTGGAGGAGGAAGAATCTCTCCGGGATCAAGAATCAGGTCGTCCTTTTCCACCTGCACGCCGCGCACCTTGCCGTTCTTGATCAAGTCGGCGATGTCAATTCCGAACAGATCCATCAATCCTTTCACCGGCAGATGCAGCGCTTTGATCTTTTCCGCGTGCAGACGGATCTTGCCGTCGGCGGTGGCGCTGAGCTGGCCTACCGTCTCAAAGCCGATATCGCCTTTCCTGTGTAGCTTGCCCTTCACCTTCAGGCGGCCATTTTCAACGGTGATAGCAATGTCTTTGAGCGGCGCGTCTTTGGCAGAGAAGACATGTGAGTTCAAGACATTCGCGAGTGATTGCGGGTCCATCGTCATTTCAGCGGCCGCAATCTGCAGTTCGAAAGAATTCTTGTCGTCGAAAACCGGTATGTGGCCGGCCGACGTGGGCACCAGCTTGCCGCCAACATTGATCAGGTGCACGGCTATCTGGTCAGTGAAGTGATACATCACGTTGTGCATCTGGACTTTTACGGCGCCGCCGTCCTGCGATTTATTCGGATTTTCCTGCCCATGGCCGATCCCGATGGAAACCGCACAGCCCAATATGAGTAGCACCCAAGCGACTTTCTTCATGATGAATAGGAGTCTGGAATTGGCTTTTGGGTTGGTAAGTAGCTGCTGAAGCCGGTGCATGAAGTGTGTCTGGCCGCAACCAGAATGGTGAACTCGCCGCCAGGATGATAGGCTGTTCCGCAAACCTTGCAGCTAACCATCAAGGACACTCACTATGCCTGAGCGGAAATACGACGTTGTGCTCTACGGGGCCAGCGGCTTTACCGGTCGCCAGACCGTGGAATACTTTGCCCGCAATGCCGGGTCTGATGTCCGCTGGGCCATCGCTGGACGCAACCGCCAGACGCTTGAGGCAGCGCGTACTCAGGCGGGCGAGAACGCCAAGTCGATCGACATCCTAGTGGCGGACGCGCAAGACCAGCAGGCCGTGGACGCCATTGTGTCGCAGACGCGCATCCTGCTAACCACCGCCGGGCCGTTCTCTCTTTATGGAAGCAAGATCGTGGATGCCTGCGTGCGCTTCAAGACGCACTATGTTGACATCACCGGAGAAACCTTCTGGGTACGCGACCTGATTGACCGCTATCACGCTCGCGCTGCTGCCGATGGAACGCGGATCATCCCGTGCTGCGGCTTCGATTCCATTCCTTCTGACATCGGGACATATCTGGTGGCGCGCCATATCAAAAGCAAGCTGCGTGTTGACTGCCGCGAAGTGAAGTCTTTTTACCAGATACGCGGCGGGCTCAATGGCGGAACGTTCGCTTCGGCCTCAAACGCGCAAGCTTCCGGACATTCAGCGCGGATGCAGGAGCCTTTTCTGCTCAATCCGCCGACAGCAAACGCCAAAGAAGCAAGCAAGCTTGATCAAGACCCGCGAGACGCCCGCTTCGACGCTGAGATGGGCGCATGGCACACGCCTTTCATCATGGGAGTGGCCAATACACGGGTTGTCCGCCGCAGCGCTGGGCTGTTTGAGCAATGGCGTGAACCCTACGGACGGGAATTTCATTATCAGGAATACCAGAAAATCACCGGCCCAATGCCGCGTCTCAAATCGTACGGCATGCTCATGGCTCTGGGCATGCTGCAAGCCACGCTGAAATCGTCTGTTGGGAGACGATTCTTAACGCGCCTGGCTCCCAAGCCCGGTCAGGGCCCATCGCAAAAAACAATGGACAACGGCTTCTTCCGTTGTGATCTAGTGGGAATCGCCGCTGATGGCCGAAAGGTTTTTGGAATCGTTTCCGATCAGGGCGACCCCGGCAATCGGGCGACCGTAAAATTTCTTTGTGAATCGGCGCTCTGCCTGGCGTTGAATGCAGACCAGCTTCCCGGCGGACAGCAACGCGGCGGAGTACTTACACCTGCCACGGGACTGGGCGATGTTCTGGTCGAACGCCTGCGCAAGGCGGGTATGCGGCTGGAAACATCGGAGCAAGGCCCGTTCAATGGCGCTGCGGTGTAAAATTTAGATACATCCAGTGAGGTTTCTAATGACGCCCAGCGCAACCGCCACCGAACTGAAATCCTGTCCGCTCTACATCAATGGAAAGGCCGTGATTTCTACCGGCCCAAAGGACATCCAGCACAATCCCGCAACGGGAGAAGCGGTGGCTGAGATTCCGCGCTGTACCCCGGAAGAAATCTCCGACGCCATTGACGCGGCGCACAAGGCGTTTCCCGCATGGAGCAAAACGCCGGTGGTGCAGCGCTGCAAGGTGCTGTTTAAGCTTCGCGAGCTGCTGGAGGCGAATGCGCAGGAACTGGTCGGATTGATCACGGAAGAAAATGGCAAGACGCGTGAAGAAGCGCAGGGATCGTTTGATCGCGGCATTGAATGCATTGAGTTTGCCTGCGGCGCGCCAACTCTCATGATGGGCGATACGGTGGATCGCGTTGGCACGTCCGTCGATAGCTGGTCAACTCGATATCCCATTGGCGTGTGCGTAGGCATTACGCCGTTTAACTTCCCCATCATGGTTCCGTTGTGGATGTTTCCGCTGGCCATTGCCTGCGGCAACACTTTTGTCCTGAAGCCCTCTGACAAAGTTCCGCGCACGGCCGCGCGCATGGTTGAACTGGCGCAGGAAGCCGGAATGCCGCCCGGCGTGCTGAATCTGGTGCACGGCGCAAAGAGCACGGTTGACCAGTTGCTGACTGATCCGCGCGTGCGGGCTGTGTCATTCGTCGGCTCCAGCGCGGTGGCTAAATACATTTATGAAACCGCGGCCAACAACGGCAAGCGCGTGCAGGCGCTGGGCGGAGCAAAAAACCATTCCGTCGTACTGCCGGATGCCGATATGAAATCAACCGTTGCGGCCGTGATGGGCTCAGGCTTTGGTTGCGCGGGCGAACGCTGCCTTGCGACGAGCGTTGTAGTTGCCGTAGGAGAAATCGGCGATCCACTGGTAAAAGAACTGGTTCGCGCCGCTGACAACCTGACCGTGGGCAACGGCTGCGACCTGAAGACCGGAATGGGGCCGGTGATCACCGACGAATCGAAGAAGCGCATTCTCAGTTATATCGAGCTGGGAGAAAAAGAAGGCGCGGTGCTGGCGCGCGATGGCCGCAAAGATCCCGTCGCCAATGGCAAAGGCTATTTCGTGGGACCGACCATTCTGGACAAAGTGAATCCCGAGTCGCGCCTGGCCAAAGAAGAAATTTTTGGTCCGGTGCTTTCAGTGATTCGTGCGAAGGACCTCAAAGAAGCGATCGATGTTGTGAGCCGGTCTGAGTACGGCAATGCCGCATCGGTCTTCACCCGCTCCGGCGGCGCAGCGCGGCATTTCACGCAGAACGTTACTGCCGGAATGGTGGGAATCAACGTGGGCGTGCCTGCGCCCGTGGCATTCTTTCCGTTCTCAGGATGGAAAGGCTCATTCTTCGGCGACCTGCATGCGCTGGGCAAAGACGGCGTGAATTTCTATACGGAAACCAAGGTCGTGACGTGCCGCTGGCCGGACTAAAACAGAGTGTGCCGGGCCTGCCCTGGGAACTCAGGGGTTATTTCTTGTCTTTGTGCTCGTCGGGTGCGACGGTAATCCATTCTGCATCGAGCTGCTTGGGACGCAAGCGGGTCTCATTGAAAAAGAAAGTACCGCCGACGAAGGAATAGTCACGTTCAAAAAATCTCGTTCGATAGGAATATCCAGGCAAATATATAGCGCGGGCAGGGTACAAAATCGCGCTGAGCGGGACCTTTCTTCCCCCAATTTCAATCGATTCAAATTGCACGCCGATTTGGATGGAATCGAAGGGGCCATTCCAGGATTTAACCGTCCGCAAGCGGCCATGCAGAAGGGCGCCTGCCGGCGCGATTATCTGTTTCTTCTCACGCATGGGACTTGTGAGTATTGCTTCGATCGGGTCGCCGGCCGCTGCTGTTTCAATTTCCAGGGGCGTCGTAACGTGGGCGTTGAAACGCAATCCTGCGGGAAGCGCCGTGGGAGCCTCCGGCGTCGGCGTGGTCGCGACCGAACCTGCAACAGTTGGTTCATTACCGAAAATCATCTTTATGGTACTGGCGTATTCGCGGCAATTTGCGTAGGTGGTCTGGCTCATTGACTCAGCACCGGTAGCGTTGATGGTAAAAAGCCGCGTTTCCTGCGGGACCAAGACCATGCGTTGGTGGATTGGGGTACGCTGGTAAGTGACCTCACTCGTCGCCTGGCAGGCGGAGCTCACTGAAGGTAACTCATCCGTGCGCACGACCAGCTGTACCAGATCATTGGCTTGAGGATCCAACAGAAGTGTGCCGCCATAACCGATGACCGCCCAGCCATCCGGAACCTTCACTCTGTAGCTGCTTTGGCCAATGGGCATTTCATATGAGTACTCAAACAGGAGACTGCCATTGACAACGCGCTCTCCCTGGAAAACCGGAACCGCATGGTTCAGGATCCCGTTTAGAAAAACGCCAAAGTCTCCGCTGCCCAGTGGTCCGGAGCCAGCCAGCTTGTCCAGCGTATCATCGGTAAACCGTGGCGCGCCGACCCATGAATAGACGCTGCTTCCCTCCACCAGAGCAACTTCCAGGCGCAAACGGTCCCAACCTTCTACTGGTAACTTCTTTTTACGCGCATTGTGCTCTGAAATCAGGGAGGAACAGGATGGCCGAACAAACTGGTGTTTCCCCTCATAGTAAGTCCGCGTAATAGTCTGCACACAGGTGTAGCGGGGCATCCGTTTAAGATCCATTAGCAACCGCTCCCTGGTACGCTGCAGAATTTCTACAGGATCAGGCTTTGACTGAGCTAAACCGCACAAGGTTACAGCTAACATTGCTGCAAGGACAAAACGTGAATGCCTCAAGAGGAATGGAACTCCTTACCAATCACCAATCGATTGCCATTATAGCGTCAGCCTGATGGCTCACGAACTTTCCTCACATGGTGGTCTCTGGGACGAACTGACATGTATTATTGTTTTCACCCCGAAGGGAGCGTTGAACTATGGAGCGCAGAAAAGTGTTGCAGGGAGCGGGTGCAATTGCGGCCGTGGCCGCCACAGGAGGCTTTACCATGGCGCATGCTGGCGTGAGCGCAGACGAAGGACACAGGCGCGGTATGGCGCAGAAGCTCACTGTATTA
This sequence comes from Terriglobia bacterium, assembly GCA_020072645.1. NCBI lineage: Bacteria > Pseudomonadati > Acidobacteriota > Terriglobia > Terriglobia bacterium. The sequence continues at coordinate 41,806 of JAIQGK010000018.1, read as the reverse complement.
AACCTTCGTCGTAATGGCGCGTATGAGCTGGCGGTCAAGACCGATAAGGGCATTCTGGTCGTACCGGAAGCCGCGAAGCTGCTGAAGATGCATGCGCCTGCAACCGTTGATGATCTGCTCCAGCATGAAGATGGTCCCAGCCTGAATGCGCTGGTGGATGCTGCGCTGAAATCCAGTTCGGCGCATTCGGCGTTCGTCAAAGAGGATGGCATTGAGTATGGACCGGTGGTGGTGCATCCGGAAAAGATTGTTTGTGTGGGGCTGAATTACCGCAAGCATGCGCAGGAGATCGGGTCGCCGATTCCGAAAGCGCCTGTGCTGTTCAATAAGTTCAACGTCGCGCTGAATCATCACAAGGGCACGGTCAAGCTGCCGGTGGAGTACGCCAAAAAATTCGATTACGAGTGTGAGCTGGTGATGGTGATCGGCAAGGAAGCGAAAAACGTTAGCGAAGCCGACGCGCTTTCCTACGTAGCCGGATACTGCACCGGCAATGACTTTACGGCCCGCGACCTGCAACTTGAGACCGGCGGTCAATGGATGATCGGCAAGACGCCTGACCAGTTTGCGCCTATCGGGCCGTATATGGTCACGGCTGACCAGATCAATCCTGACAACTTGAAGCTGGAAACGCGGGTCAACGGTGAAACGCGGCAGTCGTCCAATACCAGCGACTTCATCTTTAACAGCAGACAGATGGTCAGCTATATCTCTCGCTATATCACGCTGCGCCCGGGCGACATTATTTTTACCGGAACACCGGAAGGCGTGATCCAGGGCAAGCCAAAAGACCAGCAGGTCTGGTTGAAGCCCGGAGATAAAATCGCATGCAGTCTGGAGAAGCTGGGCGAACTGACGTTTGATCTGATGTAACAGGAGACTTAATGGCGTTTCTTCAAAACCAGGGCGCGAAGATTTACTGGGACGAACAGGGAAGCGGCGATCCCATTTTGCTCATCATGGGGCTTGGCTATCCGTCCTACCTGTGGCATCGCACGCGGCCCACGCTGACGAAACGCTATCGGACGATCGCGCTCGACAATCGCGGTACCGGCCAGAGTGACGTGCCTCCGGGACCATACTCCATTGCGCTAATGGCTTCCGACGCTGCGGCCGCACTCGACGCGGCAGGAGTCGAGCGTGCACATGTCTTTGGCCTTTCGATGGGCGGGATGATTGCGCAGGAGTTCGTACTGCAGTATCCCGCGCGCGTTCGATCACTGATTCTGGGATGCACCGCGCCAGGTGGCCCTAACGCCGTACGGGCAGAGAAGCGCGTTAACGAGATTCTGATGGGCATCGGTCTGGGGCCAGAGGAACATGCCCGCGCCATGCGGCCTTATGTTTATGATTCTTCCACTCCGCTGGAGCGGATTGAAGAAGACCTGGCGATCCGCCGCCAATGGTTTCCCAAACCAGAGGCTTACAAGGCGCAGTTGCAGGGTATTTACGAATGGGAAGCATACAGCCGATTGCACAAAATCGTGGCGCCAACTCTGGTCATCCACGGTGAGACGGACCAACTGGTGCCGGTTGGCAATGCCGATCTGATTTCCGCGCGGATCAATGGATCGCAACTGGTGAAGCTGCCGCACGCCAGCCATATCTTTGTCACCGATCAGCCGGAAGCTTCGTTGAAGGCGATCATGGGATTTCTTGGCAGCCAATCTGCGTGAAACGCCCGGACAGCTTGAATAAGTGTCGTGGGACATTATTAATAGGCAGTGCGAGCCATCGTCTCAGCCTTGTTTCGTCCGTTCGATGAAACATTTGTGAATCCTGTTATCTTCAGCTGAATCAATTCATGGGCGATATAACTAAATGAAGATAGGAATAACTTGTTATCCCACCTACGGCGGCAGCGGAGTTGTGGGCACGGAACTCGGCATTGAGCTGGCGCAGCGTGGCCATGAAGTGCATTTCATCGCTTACCAGCAGCCCATCCGCCTGAATACCAAGCAGCCCCGCGTGTTCTTTCATGAAGTCACGGTGTCGCAGTATCCGCTGTTTGAATATCCGCCGTATGACTTGGCGCTGGCCACGCGGATGGCGGAAGTGGCGGAAATCTATAACCTCGATATTCTGCACGTGCACTATGCGATTCCGCATTCTGTCAGTGCATTGCTCGCGCGACAAATGCTGGCGGCCCAGACCAACGGCAAGGCGCGCAAGCTGCCGTTTGTGACCACCCTCCACGGCACCGATATCACGATTGTGGGCGCTGACCGTTCCTATCTTCCGGTGACGCGTTATTCGATTGAGCAGAGCGACGGCGTGACCGCCATCTCGCATTACCTGAAGCAGCGTACGGTGCAGGAATTCGAGATCAAGAATCCGATTGAAGTGATCTACAATTTTGTGAACTGTGACATCTATACGCGCGATCCCAAGGCGGCTGAGAATCGTGCTGAATTCGCGGGAAAAGACGAGCGCATTCTGGTGCACGTGTCGAATTTCAGGCCAGTCAAGCGGATTTGCGACGTGATTGAGATCTTTGATCGCGTGCACAAGAAAATTCCCTCGCGGCTGCTGCTGATGGGCGATGGACCGGAGCGCTCACGCGCGGAGTGGCTGGTAAACCAGAAAGGCCTGCGCAATCGCGTGGAGTTTCTGGGCAAGGTGGACCGCGTTTATGAAAAGCTCTCCATTGCCGACCTGATGCTGGTGCCCAGCGAGATGGAATCTTTTGGACTGGCTGCGCTGGAAGGCATGGCCTGCGAAGTTCCTGCTGTAGCGACCTCCGTTGGGGGCGTTGCGGAAGTGGTTGACCATGAGCGCAGCGGCTATCTGGCCGAGGTAGGCGATGTGGAAACGATGTCACGCTATGCGATTGATATTCTTTCTGACGAAAAACGCTTGCGCGAGATGGGAAAGATAGCGCGATGGGAAGCGCAGACAAGGTTCTGCTCCACCAAGATCATTCCGGAATATGAAAGGTTCTACGAGCGCGTGTTGGAGCGCGCGGCATAGATTGCGGCGGCAGCGCCCGGAGCGGACTGTTCCGTGTCGAGCACAGGCATTTCCAGCATCACGAGGGTTCCGTGGCCGTCGCGGCTTTGCACGGTGAGCTTGCCTTCATCGCCAAACAAAACATGCAATCGTTCCGCGACGTTGACCATGCCGATGCCGCGGCCTGAGCCCATTTGTTCTGCGGCCACCGCCGGCGGCGCGCTCATGCCCACACCGTCATCTTCCACCTGGATCATCAATTTGTTGTCCTGAATGCGGCTGCGGATGGTGATGCTTCCGCCATCGACCTTGGGAGCAAGGCCGTGCTTAATGCAGTTTTCCACCAGCGGCTGCAACAGGATTGCGGGGATCACAATGTCCAGCGTTTCAGGATCAAGATGCTTATAGACGCGAAGCTTGTCGCGGCCAAAGCGTACGACCTCAATATCAAGATAGTCGTCCACAAATTCAATCTCATCGCGGAGCTGCACAAATTCATCATGCTTGCCCAGCAGGCGGCGCAGTATTTTAGAAAGCTTCAAGATCAGTTCGCGCGCGCGGTCGGGATCAAAGCGCACCAGCGACGACACCGAGTTCAGCGTGTTGAAGAGAAAATGCGGATTGATCTGGCTTTGCAGCGCGTCAAGGCGTGCTTCAAGAAGCAGGCGCTCCTGCTCTTCCAGCTTCATCTCAATGCGCGTTAAATTCCAGATCTTGATCGGAATGGCGATGGTTGCCACCGTGGCGGCAACGACTGCCAGCAAAGCTACTGGACTATTAATGGAAAGAGCCCAAATCTCTTTGGGCAAGGCGTAATGCAACTCCAGGCGCGCAGCCTGAAGGGCGATGATCATCAGGAAAAATGCTGTCTGCCAGTCGATGCGCGGACGGCTCAGGTTGCGCTTTACCCATCGGTACACGCTTAGGTCGATGAATGGAGAGAACGTCCAAATCTCTTCTTCATTGCGGCAGAAGTGGCGCAACGATCCGGCCAGCATTCCTGCACCCGCATTTACGGGCAGCGTGAGCCATTCACCGTGAAAGAGCGCAGGGATTGCCATGATGGACCCGCCCAGAGTCCCGGCGACGCGACCGCCCAAAACGCCGACGAGAATCGCAGCTTCAAAGCCGAGATCGGCGCACTGGAAGTTTTTCACGCGAAAGCGAAAATAGACACCAAGCGCAAAGGGAATGCAGGTAAAGAGAACAAAGAGGATGTTGCGTTCGCGGGAGCGTCTGCGGGCAAACAGCAGCTTCTTGAACTCATGGGAGCGTCCCAGCGCGCTGGCCACAGCCGTGGCTACGCCCAGTTTGAGCAGAAGCTGTATAAGCAGATACTCAAGGTCCACAAAGCTATTCTTGCACAGATCAGGCGCGGTTAGAACGCGTGTTTGCAGCGTGGCCTTTACTTTTGTGTACTCCGAAAGCGGTGCGGCGAGAAGGCACGGATATCCAGAGGAGAGGGCCGGCCTTGAACCAGATCGGCCATGATTTTTGCGGTGATCGGCGCCAGGAGGATGCCGTTGCGAAAGTGGCCCGTGGCGGCAAAGACGCGCGGTATATCGGTCGGCCCGATGATGGGCAGATCGTCAGGCGTGCCCGGGCGCAAGCCTGCCCAGCTTTGGATGATTGGAGCGGAAGCCAGAGCCGGCAGATATTTTGCTGCGGCATTTAGCAGCTGTCGGATTGCGGAAGAATCTACAGACTTGTCAAAGCCCACATCCTCCACGGTTGCACCGATGAGGATTTTGCCAGAGCTGCGGGGGACAACGTATACCTCCGGCGCGCGTAACACATGTTGTAGCAACTTGCCTTCCGGCAGGACATAAAGCATCTGTCCCTTGCGTGGCCGCACGGGCGCTCCTGACCATGCGCCACGGCAATCGACGGCGGAGGCGGCGGAAAGAGTTTCTGTTCCAGTCAGGATTTCCACTGCGTCTCCGCCCGCGCGTATCTCTGTGACTGCCGTATGCCCGCGAACTTCAACGCCGTGCGTCTGAGCGGCTGCAAGAGCGGCCCGCGTGAGTAAATTGGGATCGACGCTATCTTCGCGCACGAAGTACGCAGAATGTTCAGAGCGGTGGATGGACGGTTCAAGGAGCTGAAGCTCCGCGGCTGAGAGGCCGCGATATTCTCGTGGCGCTGTGGGTTCGGACATAAGGGCAAGGGTCCCGACGCGGCGGAAATCCACCTGGATGCCCGCTGCGGACTCAACCCTTTGCACGAATGCAGCGAATATCCGCGCGCTTTCCATCGCCAGCTGGCGCAAAGCTTCAGGGGTTTCCGGGTCGGCTGGAGCCAACATGCCGGCGGCGGCGGAAGACGCTTCCGATCCGGGATCTGCGCGGTCGAGCACCAGCACACTAGCGCTCCGCTGGCGCAACTCCAGGGCCAGTGACACGCCGATGATGCCGGCGCCGGCGATGATGACGTCCCAGGACTTCACACTGACATTGTAATAAGGAGAGACTTACTGCACGTTGGAGTGGGCCTGTGCGGCTTGATTCGCGGGCTGGCCGTTACTATCGACCAGTTTGGAAAACACCACCAGCCGCTTGGGCGCGGGGCCAATGTAATACGTGGGATAACATGTGATGAGAGTAAGTTGCGGATCGTTGGTCGGCTTGATCACGCTGATATCTTCCGGCATCACGATTCTTTTTCCGGTGACTTGATAAGTAAAAACGCGGCCGCTGCGGCGGACCTGAATCTGGTCGCCCTTGTTGAGCTCATAGATGTGACGGAAAAAAGTATCGCGGTGGCCGGTGATCACTGCGTTTCCAGTTTCGCCGGGCTGGGCGGTCTGCTTCATATGTCCGGGACCTTCAGAAAGTTCGCGCCGGGAAGCGCCTTCCACCACAATTGCGTCCATCTGGATCTTGGGAATCTCCAGGCGCGTGAGCAGTTGGTCGGGCGAAACTGGCGCTTTTCCGGGAACGCTCACCGTGGCCGCCTGGCGTTGCCATTCAGCTTCAAGATTTTTCTGGCTGCGGTACATTCCCCAATATTGTCCCGCGACATAACCAAGCAGAACCACGCCGATGACCACGAGGGCCAGAGACATTACACGGCGATTGAGCAGAGGCCGAGCTTTATTAACAAATGGCTGCGCCTTGGCGTACAGAGCCCTGGAGTGCTGCATGATTTGGGGATATCGGTCGCGGATTGACATCAGTTTTATTAGATGCAGAATTCAGGAGCTCGCGCTGTAAGGCTTGCATTCACACGGATTTGCGCCAGTCCTGCCGAGTACAGTGGCCATTCGGAACGCCCTTTTTATTGACAGAGCAGCAGTTCTGCTCAACAATCGGCATAGCCCAAAACCCTTTCACTGGAGATAAATATGTCTGAAGTGCCGCACGATGGCGGAAGCCCGGTAGTGCGCAATATTTTGATGGCAGCTGGAGTGGTATATCTGATCGGCACGATGATCTTCATGGTCATGGCGCAGGGCCGCATGAACGATATGGAAAAAAAGCAGGCTGCGGCGCAGGCGGAACTGGCGAAGAAGATGACCGAATCCAACGCCCAGATGAAGGCCCAACTCAACGTGCTGGCGGACCGCGCGGGAATGAACCACAAAGAATTGAGCAAGAAGGCCCAGGAACTCCAGGCCAAGGAGCTTGAAACCGCGACGCGCCTGAAGGCCGACGAGGAAACCACCAAGCAGCAGATTGGCGCGGTGACGAGTGATGTGAATGGGGTCAAGGGTGAAGTGGTAAAGGTGAGCGCCGATGTGACCGATACCAAAAACGATCTGGCGGTGACGAAGGGAAAGCTGGACCATGCCATCGGCGATTTGAACAAGCACAGCGAATTGATGGCCACCTCGCATGACGAACTGGAGATGCTCAAGCATCGCGGCGACCGCGATTATTTTGAGTTCACGCTGCAAAAGGACAAGACGCCAACGCATCTCTCGATCGTGAGCCTGCAGCTCAAGAAGACTGATCCCAAGAAGAGCAAGTTCACGCTGTACGTGCTGGCGGAAGATAAGAAGATTGAGAAAAAGGACCGCACCATCAACGAGCCGCTGCAGTTTTATACCGGGCGCGACCGCGCATTGTTTGAAGTGGTGGTGAACAGCGTGGACAAGAACACTGTAACCGGCTATCTCTCAACGCCCAGGAATGTGGCCACCACGCAGATGCCGAGCCACGCGCCAAGCTCGCAGTAAAAGCAACGCTCACCACGGATAAAACGGATAACCACTGATTTACACGGATCAAAAAATTTCAAGCAGGACTGTTTTGAAGTTTATAAATCCGCGCGATCTGTGTTCATCCGTGGTGAGATTTTGCTTTTTGGGTAGTGGCCCAGTTTGAATTGAATCACTACTGCTTTTTGTGCAAAGCCCACGTGAATCAGCGCTTCTTGCGCTGTTTTGCAAGTTGCTTTTTGCGTTCTTCGGCTTGAATGAACACGTCATCTGGATCGCGGAGTTCCTTTTCCCATCGTTGCCTTACTTTTCCGTACCGGCCCCAATCGTCAAGCTCAAGCTGGTGCAGGTCTTCAAGAAATTCCTGGTTAAACTCTGCCTGGAGCTCCTGAGTGAAACTCGGAAAAAGTTTGGCTGTTTTGGATTTGAACAGCCCGGTTTGTTGGAGCGTTTGAAGGTGCTGGAGGATTCCAGCAAAGGCCATGTTGAGAGATGACAGAGTTTCATATATCTCTGCCTTTTGGGTACCATCAATTGCAGCCATAGGTTGCCTTTCACGGAAGGTGATTTGTGGTTAGGGCTGCGTTCGTGCTGATAACACGGGCGCGGCCTGTCTTTTCTTTATAGTCGCGCTGCGAAAGTGGATGCAACAAAAAAGCGAAGCGTTTTGAAGAAACGAATAAAGTTAAGCGGCGGATTTATTTTGTTAAGCGGAGAACGTGGTGAATTCTTGCAGGGTGGTTTTTCGCCTCAGGGGCTAAAGCCCAAGTTTTTCTAGCGGCATACCGCAGGCCTAAAAGGCCTGCTCCACCCCGTGAGGGATAGTGCAAGCGTATCGTCCTTGTTCCTGGCGATTCCAAAACAGGTCTAACGATCAGTTAGACTGATTCTTCTGATGACAGAACGCACGCAGCAGTCAAATTTCACACGCGCACAGTTAGCCGGTTACATTGCTCTTTGCCTGATCTGGGGAAGCACGTGGCTGGCGATCCGATGGGTGGTGCGCGATGTTCCGCCGCTTGAGGCGGCTGCGCTGCGCTTTCTTGCCGCAGGCGTGCTGTTGCTGGCAATGGCCGTGGCGGAGAGACGCCCGTGGCCCGCCGATGGAGCGCAGTGGAACGCCCTCATAGTTTTGAGCGTGTCCATTATGGCTGTGCCTTATGGGTTGCTGTTCTGGGCGGAACAGCATGTAACCTCTTCAATGAGCGCTGTCCTATACTCCGCAATGCCGCTGGCTGTTTCACTCTTCACGCCGATCATTACGCATCACAAGGTCCCGCGCCGGGCGATCTTTGCCATGGTGATCGCCTTTGGCGGATTGCTGGTGCTCTTCTATCAGGATTTAAGTAAGACCCGCCAGGCGCTGATGGGTGGCGTTGCAGTCCTCGTCGCAATGTTGCTGAGTTCATGGTCAGTGGTCTATGCGAAGCAGCGTCTGCACCACGTTGACGCAGTGGTCTCAACCGGACTGCAATTGTTCCTTGGATCAGTTGGATTGTTCTGGGGAACGTGGGCACTTGAAGCGCACCGGCATGCTGTATGGACCAGGACCGCGATATTTGCGCTGGCGTATCTTACGATCTTTGGGTCAGCGGCGGCGTTTGTTATTTACTATTGGTTATTGAAAAAGCTGCAACCGTACCAGCTTTCATCCATCAGCCTGATTATTCCGCTGGTGGCATTAATTGCGGGGTTGCTGGATGGCGAACCTGTGTCATGGGTGATGGTGGTGGCAATTATCGCGGTGCTGGGTTCGGTGCGCTCTGTGCTGATGGCGGAAAAAGAGAAGGAACCGGAAGGTGACGACATACTGATGCTGCGGAACAAGGCGCAATGACGCTGGAGGCAATGCTTCTGCTGGTCGCAATAGGTTTTTTCGCCGGCGGATTTGGCGCGCTGGCGGGAGTGGGCGGCGGCATTATTGTTACGCCGCTGCTGGCCATTTATTTTGGCTTGCCGATGCACCAGGCCATCGGCGTGACGCTGCTTTGTGTGATTGCCACTTCCACCGCAACGTCTTCTCTCTACGTTGAACGGCATGTCACTGACGTCCGCCTGGGCATGACGCTGGAACTGGCGACCACGGTGGGCGCCCTGATTGCCGCGCTGGTGGCGCACCACGTGAACCGGCGCACACTGGCATTGCTGTTCGTCTGCTTTCTGCTTTACAGTGCCGGCTCCATGATCAAGAAAGCCTGGGACTCACGCCACGCGAAGAGGCAAGAAGTTATTCCGGATTACACGCCGCAGAATTATCCAGTGGGGCTAGCGGCTTCACTGATTGCGGGCGGATTTTCCGGGCTATTGGGAATCGGCGGCGGGCCGATCAAAGTCCCGGTGATGCTGCTGTTCATGAAAGTCCCGTTGCGCGTGGCGGCGGCCACCAGCAACTTTATGATCGGTGTTACCGCCGGAACCAGCGCTTACATTTACTGGGGACGCGGAGACATACGCGTGGATATTGCCGCGCCGCTGGTGGCCGGAGTGTTTGCGGGATCGCTGCTGGGCGCGCGCATCTCCCCGAAGATACGCCCGGTTTATATCCTGATGCTGCTGGTCACGATTGCCGGATGGCTTGCGGCACAGATGATTTACAAGCTGTTGACAGGAGGGTTCCAATGAGCCGGCAGGATTTTGCCGTCGATCGGGTGCTGTCTCATACGCTGAAGTTTGGCGCGTACACGGCCTTTGTATTGGTCGTGGCGGGATTGCTGCTGCAACTCGTCGTACCGTGGGGGAACCGCGTGGCCGTTGCCGGACTGTTTGTATTGCTGGCCACTCCCGGGCTGCGTATTATTGCGGCCTGCGTGCAATTTCTGCACGAGCGCGATTTCAAGTATGCTCTTGTAGCTTTTGGAGTGCTGGCAATTGTGGTGCTTGCATATGTGCTGGGGGTGCAAACTTGAATTTCACCGCAAAGGTCGCAAAGGACGCAAAGGATCGAATGCCAAGCAGAGCAGAAGCAGGAGTTTGTCGAATTCTCAGGACTTATTGGAGTGGGTTGATGAAGAACTATTTGCTGCTTTTATTGATCATGGTTTTTGCTGTGAGCGGAGCTGCTGTTGCATCGCCGCTGCCGCCGGTCTCTACATTTTCCATCGTCGCCATTGATCCGCGAACGGGTGAGATGGGCGTGGCCGTGGCTTCAAGATATTTCTCTGTGGGATCGGTGGTGCCATGGGCCATGGCGGACGTGGGCGCAGTGGCCACGCAGGCGAATGTCAACGTCGGCTACGGGCAGCAGGCGCTGGATTTATTGCGTCAAGGACTGACGGCCCCGGAAGTCCTGAAGAAAATTCTGGCCGATGACAAGTTTCCAGGCAAGGACGGACGCCAGGTGGCGATCGTCGACGCGAAAGGAAATGTGGCGGCTTACACCGGACCGAACGCGCCCAAGTGGGCGGGCGATCGGCAAGGCAAGACGTGGTCGGCACAAGGAAATATCCTGGTGGGGCCGCAGGTGCCGGAAGCCATGGGCAAAGCTTTTGACGCTTCACAAGGTGAGCTGGCAGAAAAACTTTTTGCGGCGCTCAAGGCCGGTGATGCCGCCGGGGGCGATGCTCGTGGACGGCAGTCCGCGTCCATGCTGGTGGTGAGCAAGGGCCAGGGACGCAACATTAATAATGATCGCTACATTTATATCAATGTTGACGATAATCCTGATCCGTTTACGGAATTGCGGCGGCTGCTTGATTTGAATCTGGCGTACAACTATGGCGACCAGACGTTCAAAGCGCTGGACGCAGGCAACATTGAGAAGGCGCGCGCCGCGGCGCAACAGGCGCTGCGTTATGCGCCGAACAGCTTTGGCAGCCACATGCGGCTGGCGTTTCTGGACTACGTACTCGGCGACAAGACGGCATCGCTGGATGAATTTGCCAAGGCCAGGGCAATTGATTCCAAAAATTTCGACAAGCAATGGAAAGAAGACGTGGATTTTGATCGCTTCAAGCCCATGGCCTCTGACAAAGAATTTCTACAGAAGCTGTTTCCAAACGGCGTGCCGCAATAACTGCGGACACGCCGCATAGAAAAAACGCCTTACGGCTTTCCGGCTTTTCTCTCCCGCCGCAATACTCTGGGCGGATTGGCTGAAGTTGAAGGAGGCTGCGCATCGCCCAGCAGAAAACTAAAATCACTGAACAGCGTGGAACCTGTCGCGGCCACTTGTGCATTGCTGTGGCAGCCCATGCAGCTTCCCATGAAGGCCTGCTTATTTCCCGGCGTCTGCTGAAAATAGGTTTCGAGTGTAGTGTTGGCGAGCGTTGGAGGTACGGGCAATGGGCCTACGTCAATGCCGGGTCCGTTGCATTTGAAGTTGTAAGGATTGGCTGGGTTTTTGGGATCGTGAAAGCACTGTTGCGGGTTGGCAACGGTGCCGGGATGCTGCGACCATTGCGTATCCACCAGTTGGTAATACTGCCACACGGATTTTGGATACACGGCCCGCAGCAGCTTTTGAAAAACCGGATTGATGCCTGATGTTGGACTGTTCTTTGCAGCCGGAATCGGCGTGGCACGGATGACTTGTACAGGAGTGTTGGTCTTTGTGGGATCGCCATCCCAACCGCCTGACGGAGCTTTGGGTTCCAGGTTAGCGCAAGCCGGTGAGAATGTGCATTTGGGATTGTTGTAATAGCTGTAATGGCCGGCGAGAGGCGATGAGGGAGCATTATCGAGGTGCTCAAAAGTTGCCCAAAGCCATTGCGGCCCGCTGGCCGTCTTGTGGGCAATGTGCAGCCCGACCAATCCCATCAGGAGCGGTCCCGCACACTTGGTATTCAAGTGCGTCTTTGGATCTGGCGCATAAGTGATGTAGGCCCATGCGGTGTGGTATCGGCCCGCCTGGCTCGACGCGATCTGACGCCACGCGGCTTTTACTTCCACTGATCCGATCTGATTTGTGTTGTAAACACCGGCTGGGAAATTTATAGGAGCAACCTGGTTCGCGGGTATGTACCAGGGCTTGGCGGGCGCCGGCGGATTGGCTGAGCCTTGCAGAATCTTATTGAACTCAACTTCGTTGATCCGGACTTCATAGCGAGTATATTTCCCGGCGACATCAATCAGGGGCGAGAGCGTGAACGCCTCAGTAAATTCATCCTGTACGTCACCCTTGGCGATAAGGGGCAGCACCTTGGCGACTTTTCCTTGCAGCGCGGCGGGAGCGGCAGGACAGTAAGAAGGAATGGGCTGCGTTGTTCCCCACGGCGCAGGAGTGGCGGCGCCCGGTTGAAACACTTGCGAAGCGGCCATGTAGCTTTCCCATACGGTAGAGTTGTCACCGCTTGCGGATTTGCCAATAGTGCCTGGGCCGGGCTGACCTGGCTTGCCCGGAGGCCAGTTGAGCGCAACAAATTCCTGCCAGGCAAAGATATCGAACTTCCGTTGGATAACGGCAAAATTTCCTGTGGTGGATAAATTCGGTTTGGGAGGGGCATCCGCGGGCAGCGCAGAACTCAGCGTAGTTGGGTTGGGAGGCATTTGGGCAAGCCCGGACAAACTTATCAACAGAACCGCAGCAAACAAACCAGCGTTCCTTACTTTCATCAAAACTCGCTCCTTGCAGACCAATACAAGCCAGATTGGTCCCTGTTGTGAATCGTAAACAGATGAAATGGCGACCAAAGGGCGGATTCCCTCTGGTTGCACGGTTGAAATAACCAGCGGAAGTAACACTATATCGAGCGTTGCTGAAAATCCTACTGTTTGGTTTTTTCAAAAACGTTACAAGAGTAATGGTTGCGACTGAGGGTGCGCGCGCTCTGCTGATTGAGTCGAAAGCGCGGGGCATGCATCTATTTGCACATGCCGACCTCAAACAAATTCAGCATGGCGGAAGCGATTGCGCTTCTCACACGAACTCCAGCAACACTGAACGCGCTTTTGCGCGGACTGCCCGACATCTGGGCGCATAGCAACGAAGGGCAAGATACGTGGAGCGCCTTTGATATTGTGGGCCACCTGATTGTTGCGGACCGCACTGACTGGATGCCGCGCGTCAGGATGATCATGGAGCATGGAGAGGCAAGGCCATTCGAGCCATTTGACCGCTTTGCGCAGATGAGAGAGAGCGAAGGCAAATCCCTGGAGCAGCTTCTGGATGCTTTCACGCGGTTGAGAAGCGAGAACTTGGCCGCGCTGGAAGCGCTGGACCTGCAATCATCTGACCTGGCGCGGCGCGGTAAACATCCGGCGCTGGGACCGGTAACGCTATCTGAACTGCTGGCAACATGGGCAGTGCACGATCTTACGCATCTGCATCAGCTTTCGCGGGTGATGGCCTACCAGTATCGTGAAGCCGTGGGGCCGTGGAGCGCGTTTCTGGGCGTGCTGAAGTGTAGTGGGCATAGCGCGCCTTAGTCGGATCGAGCCGATTTTCACCGCGGAGCGGGGAGAAAGATCAAAACCTTTACCACGGATGAACACGGATTGAACGGATCTGAAAGCTGCGAAGGCTCATTTACCACAGAGGACACAGAGAGACGGAGGTTTGTGGCTGGGGTGTGAAACCAGTGCTGCGGCAAAAGACTACAATTTATAGATACTTTGTAATGACGGATGGAGCTGTGCAATGCCCAAGACCCTTACCCACGAAGATTTAATTACTAATGCCGGTCCCCTGAGCCAGGACGAGTTGCGCAAGATTGATCGTTACTGGCGGGCGGCGAATTATCTATCGGTTGGACAGATCTATCTTCGCGATAATGCGCTGCTGCGCGAGCCCCTGAAGCTCCAGCACACCAAGCCTCGGCTGCTGGGGCATTTTGGAACAACGCCGGGGCTGAATTTTATTTATGCGCACATGAATCGGGTGATCCGGAAGAATGACCTTAACGCGATTTATGTGACTGGGCCGGGGCATGGCGGGCCAGGCATTGTGGCCAATACTTATCTGGAAGGTTCGTATACGGAGCTGTATCCGAAGATCACGCAGGATGAGGCGGGCATGCAGAGGTTGTTCCAGCAATTCTCATGGCCCGGAGGGATTCCCAGCCATGCGTCGCCGGACACGCCAGGATCAATCAACGAAGGTGGAGAGCTGGGATATTCATTGCTGCATGCTTACGGAGCGGCGTTTGATAATCCTGACCTGCTGGTGTGCTGCGTGGTGGGCGATGGCGAAGCAGAGACCGGCGCGCTGGCTACAAGCTGGCACTCGAACAAGTTTTTAAATCCAGCACACGACGGTGCAGTGCTGCCGGTGCTGCACCTGAATGGATACAAAATCGCCGGGCCAACGGTGCTGGCGCGCATACCGAAAGAAGAATTGATTGATCTGTTTGTCGGCTACGGTTACAAGCCCTATTTTGTGGAAGGCGATGATCCGCCGCTGATGCATCAGTTGATGGCGTCAACACTGGATAAAGTGAGTGCCGAGATCAAAGACATTCAGAGTGAAGCACGCAGGAATGCGGATGCGCCGCGCCCGCAGTGGCCGATGATTATTTTGCGCAGTCCCAAAGGGTGGACCGGGCCGAAGACCGTCGATGGCGTACAGATTGAAGGAACGTTTCGCTCGCATCAGGTCCCGGTGACGGACCTGGACAAGCCGGGACATCTCAGGATCCTTGAGCAATGGATGCAGAGCTACAAGCCGGAAGAACTATTCGATAAAAATGGGAAGTTAATACCGGAACTGGCGGCGCTGGCGCCCAGCGGAAATCGGCGTATGGGAGCGAACCCGCACGCGAATGGCGGCCTGCTGCTGAAAGACCTGAAGATGCCTGACTTCCGGCAATATGCAGTGAAGGTAACGCAGCCGGGCAGTGAATTTGACGAGTCGACACGGATACTCGGAAAATTCCTGCGCGACGTGATGAAGCTGAATCTGGAAAGCGCGAATTTCCGCGTGATGGGGCCGGATGAAACGGATTCAAATCGGCTGTCGGCAATTTTTGAAGTCACGGACCGCGTTTCTATGGCCGAAATTCTTCCCAATGACGTGCATGTGGGCCGTGACGGGCGGGTGATGGAAGTGCTGAGCGAGCACATGTGCCAGGGGTGGCTGGAAGGTTATTTGCTCACGGGACGACATGGATTTTTCTCGTGCTATGAAGCGTTCATCCATATTGTGACGTCGATGTACAACCAGCACTCAAAGTGGCTGGAAGCGGTGCGTCATATTCCCTGGCGTAAGCCGATTGCGTCACTCAACTATTTGCTTACGTCCCATGTGTGGCGGCAGGACCATAACGGCTTTAGCCATCAGGACCCGGGATTTCTGGACAATGCGGTCAACAAGAAGCCGGAAGTTGTGCGCGCGTACTTTCCGCCGGACGCGAACACGCTGCTCTCTGTGGCGGACCACTGCCTGCGTAGCAGAAATTACGTGAACATTATTGTTGCCGGGAAGCAGCCGGAATTGCAGTGGCTGGATATGGACGCGGCGGTCAAGCACTGCACGGCGGGAATCGGCAAGTGGAATTGGGCGAGCAATGATGATGGCGACGAGCCCGACGCCGTGCTGGCGTGCGCGGGCGACGTCCCGACTTTGGAAGTTTTGGCTGCGGTTTCACTGCTGCGGAAGCATGTGCCCAGCTTGAAGATCAGGGTGGTGAACGTAGTTGATCTCATGACGTTGCAGGCACCCGGCGAGCATCCGCATAGCCTGACGGACGAGGCTTTTGACGCGCTGTTTACCACGAACAAGCCGGTGATCTTTGCATACCACGGCTATCCCTGGCTGATTCACCGGCTGTGCTATCGCCGGCGAAACCACGACAACATGCACGTCCGCGGCTATAAAGAAGAGGGAACTACCACGACTCCTTTTGATATGGTGGTGCGGAACAACATGGACCGCTTTCAGCTTGCCATTGACACCATTCACCGAATCCCGGGCCTAAAAGCCGATGAGGCAGTTGCGTTTTTCCAAAGCAAGCTGGCAGAGCACAAGAAATATGTTGCGTCGCACGGCGAAGACATGCCTGAAGTGCAGAATTGGCGCTGGAGCTGAGATCATTGCCAAAGCTGGGAAGCTAATCCATGGAACAGACTTTTCTGTGCCTGAACGGCGGCTCTTCGTCGCTGAAGTTTGCGGTGTATCGCCTGGGCGATGCGGCGGAAGAGAGAGTTTTTTCCGGCGCTGTTGAAGCCATCGGGCAGCCCGGAGGCAAGGTATGGCTGCGCAGCGGAGACAAAACGCTGCAAGAAGAGAGCGGTAAATTTCCCGATCACACAGCAGCCATGAAGAGAATGTTTGCCGTGCTGCGCGAGCAAGGAGTTGAGAAGCTGGCGGCGGCAGGGCATCGGATTGTGCATGGCGGGCCAAAGTTCACCGCGCCACAGCTGATTGATGCCCAGCTCACGCAGGCGCTGAAGGAGCTAATTCCTTTTGCGCCGCTGCATCTACCGAGCCAGGTGGCGATGATCGAAGCGGTGGCGGCGCATTTTCCCGATCTGCCGCAGGTGGCTTGCTTTGATACGGCGTTTCACAGCCGAATGCCGGAAGTGGCGCAGCGGTTTGCGTTGCCGCAGAAGCTCTGGGAACAGGGAATCAGGCGCTATGGTTTTCACGGCCTCTCTTATGAATACGTTGTTGGCAAGCTAGGACGGGAATTGGGACGGCGCGCCATCATTGCGCATCTGGGAAACGGTGCCAGCATGGTGGCGCTGAAAGACGGCTTGCCCGTGGATACCAGCATGGGCATGACCCCTTCCGGCGGATTCATGATGGGAACGCGGAGCGGCGACCTTGATCCCGGAGTACTTATACACCTGCTGAAAGAAGGTTACCCCGCTGACCGGCTGGAAGCACTAGTGGACCAAGAGGCTGGATTGCTTGGCGTATCCGGGCAGACCAGCGACATGAAGACCCTTTTGCAGGAAAGCCAGACAGATAGCGCCGCTCGCATGGCTGTGCAAATGTTTGCCTATCAAGTGCGTAAGTTCATCGGCGCTTATGCGGCTGTGCTGAATGGACTGGACACGCTGGTGTTTACCGGCGGCATCGGCGAGCGGGCCGCAGAAATTCGGATTAAGATATGTTTTGGCCTAGAATATCTAGGGGTCGCGCTGGATACGCAGGCCAATGCCAGAAACGCGGAAGTAATAAGCCCGCCAAACAGCCAGTGCGCCGTGCGGGTAGTCCAAACCGATGAAGACTTGATGATCGCGCGCCATACCCGCGCTGTAAGCCTCAACAGTTGAGAAAATTTGTTTTAACTGGGCGGCGATTTCCCTTTAGAAGGCCTAAGTCGCAAAGAGGAGCATGTTCTTTAGGGCGCCAAGAGAAGTTCTATTGCTTATCTAGTGCGGGCTAGTCCATCTAAATATAAGGTGCAGCACACCCAGAAAGGATGGGGCGAGGCAGCGCAACCTACTATAAGACATTTCTTATGGTTTTTGATTGAGTATACAGTTGTAATTGTTACCAGCTGATTTAGAATGGCCTCACTGTGATGAGGCACATCGTCGCCCCCTTAGATCGTTGGAGAAGAATTCCGGATGCGCATCCTGATCGCAGAAGATGATGCTCCGCTTGCGACGGTCATCGCCCAGGCATTTAAGTCTGAAGACCATGTGACCGAGGTCGCCCCTGCAGGCGATGATGCGCTGCAGCGCATGCAAAACGAAGAATTTGATTTTCTCATTCTTGATTTAAACCTTCCTGTCATTTCAGGCAGTGAAGTGCTTCACAAAGTCAGAAGCGAGAACCGGGACATTCCTATCCTGATTCTGACGGCAACGGACGAGGTGGCGGAACGGGTAGCTTGCCTGGACGCCGGCGCCGACGATTACCTGACGAAGCCGTTCTCATTCTCAGAGCTTTCTGCACGCATACGCGCGGTGCTGCGGCGCAAGAACCATCCGGGACAGGCATATCTTAAAGTGGCCGACCTGGAATTGGATTACATGCAGAGGACGGTGCAGCGCGGGGAACGTGTAATTGAATTGACGCCCAAGGAATTTGGCCTGCTGGAATATTTTATGCGCAATCCTGGCCAGCATATAACCCGCAACATGATCATTGAGCATGTCTGGAAGCTTTCACCAGACACCATGACCAATGTGGTTGACGTTTACGTAAATTACCTGCGCAAAAAGATTGACGAGGGCGAAAAAGTAAAATTGATCCGTACGGTACGGGGCGTAGGGTATGAGTTTGGACCTAATGAAGACGATGACGAACCGGAAGACTAAGGGAAAAGGCTGCGTAAATATCGCGCCCTAAGCACTTAATGTTTAATGGCGGTCCGGGATGCAGTCCGGAGTTCGCGATATCCCATCAGGACAAGACTCTTGCATGGCCGGGCCGTAATGCCCAGGCCGGTTATTTCTTTTCCTCAGGAGCAAGGCGGCTGCGGAGTTCTTCAAGATCCTGTTTTGCATCTTCAGAGTTTGGGTTGACGCGGAGAGCCTGTTCGAAAGCCCCGATCGCCTTTTCCGGTTCATTGTTATTCCAATAAGCGGTACCCAGAAAGACGAGCCCATCATCATCCTGAGGCCTTGCTACTGTGTACTGTTCCAGCAAATGTACAGCTTTTGGGTAATTTCTCTGGTGCCATGCAATTGCGGCGGCGGTTTTCTTGGCTGGCGGTCCTTCCTGCTGGACCAGCTCACTTGCTCCGGCGGCAACGACCATGGAAGTGACGACCAGAGTTCCCACTTGCAATAATTTGTTGTGCCGGGCAAAAGCGCTCAACGGCAATCCCACCAGCAATCCGGTGACAAAGCCGCCCAGGTGGCAGATGTTGTCAGTGTTGCCGTACATGCCAAACATGAAGTTGAAAATGGCAAAAAAGACAACACTGCTAAAAATGGCTTTCTTCTCACCGGCGGAGATGGTAAGATCGTCAAATTTCACTCCGGCCATTACGGCGCCAACAATACCGAAGATGGCGCCGGACGCCCCAAGTTCAGAGCGTTGGTGATTGGACGCGATACTAAGAAGCGCGCCGCCAACGCCGGTGATCATATAGATTGCGAATGTCTGCCATTTACCAAAGAGACGCTCTGAGAGCCGGCCCAGGCTCCAGAGGCACCACATGTTGAAGCCGATGTGGAAGATGTTCGCATGCAGAAAACCCGCAGTAAATAGACGCCAGTATTCACCACTGAGTGTAAGCGGGCCAATATTTGCGCCCAAGGACTTGAGATCGACGCCGGGAACGAAGTCTGCAATGTAAGCAATGATGCTGATGGCCATCAGCAGGGTAGTCGCGGGGTAAGTGCCCAGACCGCCCATGGCCATGGAGCGACGTGCGCGGCCCGTGGCCACACCGGCGCAACGGTCACACAGAACGGGCGCGACTCCTTCTTCATTTACCGCCAGGGCGGTACCGCATTTCAGGCAGCTAGGCATGGTGCTAACAGGATAACAAGGAAGTCAAAATCAGGTATTGGGCGTGATATTACGGCTCACTTCAAAGGATGAACCACGGCATCTGCGCCGAGATCCTGAATGCGTTTCTCTTCGGCAACGGCCTCATCTTTCTTACCTTCCATAGTCAGGATTTCCGCCAGCAGTTTGTGCGCATCAACGTCCTTTGGATCGAGTTGAATGGCGCGACGGACCTGGCTCTCCGCTTCAGGCAGCTTGCCGGCGTCCTTAAGCGCGACCGCGTACATGTAAAGGGTCGGGGCGTCTGGTTCGATGCGGGGCATTCCTTTTGCGAATAACTCCAGCGCCTTGTCAGTCTTTTTCTGGTAGGCATAAATCCTGGCAAGGCCCACCTGAGCGTACGGGTAATCCGGTTCAATCTCCAGACTGCGCTCGAATTCCTTTGCTGCCTCATTGAAGCGTTCAGCTTGCTGAAACGCGGAACCCAGTAGCGCGTGGCCAATAGCATCATCGGGACGGGCGGCAACGTACTTTTGAAGATGGGAGATAGCGGCATTGAGATCGTTATGGTCAAGAGCAGCCTCGCCCTGGGCAAATTCCACGGCGTATTGCTTGGCCCGGATCACCGGGACAAAAAGCAATATGACCAGGACAGCGCTGATCGCCAACACGACTCTTCGCCGGGCCGATTGTTCTTCAGGAGCGGCGTTAAAGGTCCGGGCGAGGAAAAGTCCCGCCACCAATCCAGTGACGAGGCCGCCTAGATGCGCCATATTATCAATGTGGCCTTGCAATCCAAAAATAAGATTCAGGAAAGCGAACCGGACAACATAGCCGAGCAGCTTTCGCACGCTCGCGGGCTGTAGGCCAAGCCTGCCAAAGTACAGCACGCTGATCAACGCGCCGGCGATGCCGAATATTGCGCCGGACGCGCCAGCGCTTACGCGCATGGGGTCCCAGCTCAAACTTAACAGGGCAGCGCCGATTCCCGTTACCAGGTACAGCCCTAATAAAGAGACAGAGTCAATCAACTTTTCTGTTAACTGTCCCAGCGACCACAAGCACCACATATTGCCAAAAATATGGATGATGCCAAAGTGCAGAAACATTGATGTAATCAGCCGCCAATATTGTCCAGAGAGAGTATAGGGACCGTAATCGGCGCCCCAGCGCAGGACCTGATCTGTCTGCGGGGTTATCCATGAGATTCCGGAAGCCACCATAATGACAAAAATGCCAATGTTGATGGCGAGCAGCGCAATTGTTGCTATCGGTGGTCTGGATCTAACGACCGGTTGGGCCGGCAAGCCCGGCTCTTGAACCGACAAGGGCTCGGGTTGAGCAGGGATGTGGGAGCGGCAGGTCTTGCAGTAAGGCGACGGCTCGCCAAAAGAAAACGACGGTAATTCCGCGCCACACTGGCGACAGTTTGCCAATTTGGAGTCCTTCAGCTTTCCGGGGTGAATTGTTGCCTATTCTAACCGCAATGCGCCCTGCAAAGAGCCGCTAATCTTGTTAGAATTTTAGCGTGGAACCTTCTTTACTTACCCGCACCATCCAGAAGCGCCCTGATACATGCAAATTTGAGGGACGCATCCTGTTTCTGACCGAAGATCCTGAGCTGATTCGCCGCCAATTGGCCGGGGAAGACCTGCCGTGGGACACGAAGAACCCGCAGAACAATCCCAAGCTGCGCGACGACATCTCCACGGACGAGATTACGCCTGCGCATATCTGCTTCTTTTTTGATGAGAAGCTGGGCGAATGGCCTTATACCGGCCTGAAGTGCGGTAGTGAAGTCCCGATCAAGCGCGGCGACGTGAAGAAGGGCGGCTTTGTGGCGGCCGTGAGTGGGAAGCGCCGCGGCAAGGGATCGAGCCGCGAACAGTCACCGTATGCGGAGCTGTGCGCAGGAATCAAGCTGGTGATCGCGGAAAACATTGAGCGCATTTACAAACAGAATTGCCAGAACCTGGGCGTGCTTACGTCCACGGATTTCAGTTTGATTGATAAGGTGCGCGCCGGAGAAGTGATTCCTCTGAACAGATTCACTGAAGGCGAAGACGACATTACGCGCCAGATCATTGAGTACGGCGGACTGTTCCCATTTAACGTGGCTCGCATGCAGAAGAAGGTCTTCCTGCCGCCGATTACGACCGCGAAGCGGCCGATGACGATTGCAGAAAAGATTTTTGCGCGGCACATGCTGAATGCCGAAAATGAGCAGGGCGTGGGATCTGTGAAGCCGGGCGATTCAGGCTTTGCCCGCACTGATCTGCGCTTCAGCCATGAGTATGTGACGCCTATGTCGGCGATTTTCTTTGAGCATTTTGTGGGCAAGGATGCGAAGGTCAACGATCCGGCGACGATCCTGTTTTTCCGCGACCATCTGACTTTTCTGGACGAAGTAATTTCTGAAGAAAAGAAAAAGATGGGTTTGCTTGATCTGGCAGGGCAGCTCAAATACAAGCAGGAAGATTTTGCCGCCAAGCAGGGCATCCGGCTGCACGGCGAGTTGAAAGACCGCAAGGGTTCAGAGGGAATCTGCCATTCGATTGTGGCGGAGACTTATGCGCTGCCGGGCCAGTTGAACGTCGGGTCCGACTCGCACACGCCGCATGTGGGCGCGGTGGGCTGCATTGCGTTCGGCATCGGTACCACGGACGTTTTTAATTCATGGATCACGAAAGACGTTCGCGTGAAAGTTCCGGAGTCGGTGAAGGTCATTGTTCGCGGCAAGCGCAAGCCCAACGTGACCGCGAAGGATTACATTTTGCTGCTGCTGAGCATGGAGTACATACGCAGCGGCAAGGCGCTGGCCAAGGTTATGGAATATTCCGGCGAGGCCATTGAAGCGCTGAGCGTGGACGAACGCGCTACTATGACGAACATGGCGGCGGAAATTGGCGGCTTTACCGGCATTGTTGCGCCCGACCAGAAGACCGTGGAGTTCCTGATGGAACGGCGCGGCATGTCGCGTGCGGAAGCGGAGAAGTATTGCGAAGGTCTCTTCAGCGATACTGATGCGCAGTACGCGCATGTGATTGAACTGAACGCCGACGACATTACGCCGATGGTCGCCACGCCTGGTGATCCGGGCAACGGCAAGTTTATTCGCGACCTGAATACGCCTGTTCCAGTGGAGATCGCCTACGGCGGAACGTGCACAGCGGGCAAGAACGCCGACATGGATATGTATGCTCAGGTACTTTCTGACGCGCTGCAACAAGGCAAGCGCGTGGCGGAGAGCTGCAAGTTCTATATCCAGTTTGGCTCGCAGGAGACGCGCGAGTATTGCGTGCGCAAAGGCTATCTCGATATTTTCAAGCGCGTGGGCGCCATTGTGATTGAGCCGAGTTGTGGCGCGTGCATCAATGCCGGGCCGGGAGTTTCCACGCGGCCGGACCAAGTGGTGATCAGCGCGCAGAACCGCAATTTCCCCGGCCGCAGCGGCCCAGGACTGATGTATCTAGCCAGTCCATATACGGTGGCCGCGAGCGCCGTGGCGGGATACATTGTTGAGTACGAGCCCAACGGCAGGGAATCGATGCCGTCTGGAGTTGGGATGGAAAAGCAGAGACGCAAGTAAATCGGTACGTCGGTCTTCAATCTTCGATCTTCTGTGGGCGGAATGATTGTAGATGTTGTTCCGTCCGAAGCTAATTCTGTATGTGTGGACGCTACCGCCTCACCTCAAAAGAACGATACATTGCTGAGCACTTTGATCTGGAAGAGAGCGAAGTGCATTGGACTCCGCGTTACAACATTGCGCCGACGCAGGAGGCCGCGATTGTCCGCCAGGACAGGAAGCAGCCGAAGCGGAAGTTTTCACTGATGCGCTGGGGACTGGTTCCGTCATGGGCCAAAGATATTTCCATTGGATTCAAAACGATCAATGCGATGTGCGAAACGGCAGCGGAGAAAGCTGCTTTCCGCGAAGCCATGCGCAAGCGCCGCTGCCTGGTTCCAGCCGACGGCTTTTATGAGTGGCAGAAGCTTAGTAAGAAAGAGAAGCAACCGTATAACATCGGCATGGCGGACGATTCACTGTTTGCGTTTGCCGGACTGTGGGAGCGCTGGAGCGATCCGGCGGGCACTCCGCTGAATAGCTTTACTATTCTCACGACCGATGCGAACTCACTGGTCTCAGGCATCCATGACCGCATGCCGGTGATTGTGAAGCCTGAAGAGTACGACCTGTGGCTTGATCCTGGGATGAATGATCCTGCAGGTGTGGCTGATCTGCTCAAGCCCTTTGATGCGCGATTGATGAGGAAGTATCCGGTGAGCACGCGCGTGGGCAATGCGGATAATGATGATCCGGAGATCATCAAAGAAATTGTGCCCGCTGCCCAGCAACCGGAAACGGGAATGTTGTTTTAGAAGGGTGCTGATTTTTGCATCCCAGCAGGAATTATCTCAGCGGCTGAAGCCGGTTTTTTAATTGCTCTTATCGCAGGCACAAATGCTTGCTCCACCCAGCGAGGGTTGCGGCGATCGGAGGAAGCAGATTTTACTTCGCTTCCAGCACTACTTGATCAACTTTGTAGCCCTTGTCGCGCAGTTGTTTGGCAATGCCTTTCTGGCCGATGATGTGCGCCGCGCCCACGACCACAAAAATCTGCTCTTTGCCTTTGAGGTATTCCTCCATCTTGCCAGTCATGGCCACGTTACGATCGTCCAGAAGTTTTTTCTCCAAGCTCTTTGATCCCAGGTCGTCCTGCTCGTCCATCACTTTTTGCAAGGCATCGGGATCGCCCGCAACATATGCTGCCTGCGTGCGCTTAATGATGTCTTTGGTCTTGTCGCCCTGTTTCAGGGTGGCGGCCAGCATGCTTTGCTGCTCTTCTTCTGTGGCTTCAGCAAAGATTGCAAGCTGCGATTCCATGGTTTCCAGTTCGTCAATCCGCTGCGGCGGCTTGCTTTCGTCGAGGAAGTGCATATCTATCCCAAAGGACGGATCTTCACCTGCCTGCTGCCATGCCATTGCAGCGATGGTGACGGCAACTACCCACGGTTTCAGCTGTTCCATTCCCTGGCGAGGCACGTTGTGGCGAGTGCAGAAATCGTCCAGCGCGGCCTGGGTCTCTTTGGGGAGATGCTTGGTCAGCGAATCGTCAGGGGTATAGAGACCGTATTTCTGAATCAGGCCGATCATTTTGGCCTGGTCAGCGTTCTTGATATTGATCTCCACAGCCAAGGCCTTCGCGGCGGCAAAGGCAGACTCAACTTCTTTGGGCAGCGGGTACATGCTGCTGTCGCCCAGGTGAATAGACCCGACGAGATACACCGTTGCAGTGGGCGACGCGGCCTTCCACATCAGGAAACGGCGTGGTTTTGGTTGCGCCGGCGCGGCTTGCTGTGCGTGGGCTGCACCCAAAAAAGCCAGAAGCAAAAGTAAAACCGCATGGATGTCGCGCCGCTTTAGCATTAAAAATCTCCTTCAAAGAAACGAGCCTGCTGGTGGGGGAGTCGATAGCAAATTATACCTTTGGATGCAGCCAGCCACTCACTCAGCCGTTCACTTAGACGCACTGGACTTGCGTAAGGCGGGATAACGTTTTGCCATTCTGTCAGTCAGAATAAATAGATGCCAAGGTTCCTCCCGATATTGATTCTTGCTGGCGCCCTGAGCCTTGTTGCTCAAGCGCAAACGCCAGCGCCCGGCACGGTACACGCGTCTGTTGCTACACTTGCCGACGCCACGAACAGCTACGCTCTCTATCTCCCCTCGGCTTATTCGCCGGCAAAGAGATGGCCGCTGCTGCTGGTGTTTGATCCGTTTGCGCGCGGAGAAGTTTCCGTCAAGCTGTTCCATGAGGCGGCGGAGAAGTATGGATTCATTGTTGTGGGCAGCAATAACTCCAGAAATTTTGAAGATCCCTCGGCCGCCATCCGCGTGCTGTGGGCTGACGTGAAGGAGCGCTACGCCATCGATCCACGACGCATTTATACGGCGGGCCTCTCTGGCGGCGCGCGCGTAGCGTCCACCGTGGCGCTGGCGTGCCGGAACTGCATTGCAGGAGTGATCGCCAATTCCGCGGGCTTGCCCAACGGCGCTACGCTGCCCGGACCCGATGTGAGCGACTGGTTTCTGGTGGCGGGCACAACCGACTTTAATTATCCCGAGCAGTTGCACCTGAAAGAGTCGTTCGATGCGCGCAAGGTGGTGAGCCGGTTTGTGGTTTACGATGGCCCGCACAACTGGATGCCCAAGGGATTTGCCGAGCGCGCCTTGGCGTGGCTCCAGTTGCGCGCGATGGTGAAAGGCATCGCGCCGCTCGATAAAGAATTTGTCACGCAGCAGTTTGAGAGCCGTATGGCGGAAGCGCTGGCAGAGCAGAAATCCGGTGACGTTCTGGCCGCTGAGCGAGCTTATCGTGAGATTGCGCAGGACTTCAGCACGTTTCGCGACGTGAAGCCGCAACTGGCGTTGGCAAAGTCTCTGGCTGAATCTGCGGAGTTCCACAAAGCCAAGAAGAATGAGAAAGCGGCGCTTGAGCTGCAGGATGAAGTCACCAAAAAGATCGGCAATCTGGTTGCGGGGATCAACCAGGGGGCAGATCAGCGGAATGATTTTTTCTCTCAACTTGAATCGGCAGTCAATGATGCTTATCGCGACAAACAAGAAAGCTCCAATCCTGCGCGGCGGCAGGCCATTGAGCGCGGTCTGGCTTCAGCCTTTGCTTATGCCGCTGAGACTGGCCAGCAGGCCATGCTGAAGAAAGATTTCATCTCAGCTAAAAGCATGTTTCAGGCCGGTGAAATCATCCAGCCGGAGAGCGCATGGGCCAGCTATCTCTCAGCCACGGCATGCGCTCAATTGGGCGAGAAAAAGCCGGCGCTCCAGGAGCTGAAGAAAGCCCTGGAGAAGGGAATGACAAGCGCCAAAGCGCTGGATGATGCCGCATTCGACCGGATACGCGAGGAACAAGGGTTTAAAGAGATAGTTGCGAGCCTGTCCAAATCGCAACCAAAGTAATTCATGTTCTTACGCCCGGGCCGTCTCCAGCCGCCGCCAATGCGTGTTGCTCGTCCCACCAAATGAGATGCCGTGAAGAATTTCCGCGATGATCTCTGCCGTTTGCGAGATCGTCATTCCAGAGCGATTGAAGAAGAGATTGCCATCCGCAAACACCAGGTTTCCCTTGCGTACCGCTTGCAGCTCCGGCCACCACGGATACCGCTCTAGTACAGCTTGTTCCTGCAGGCTCCGCTCCAGGTTGAATCCGCAGGGCGCGACAATCAAGTACTCCGGATCAGCATCGCGAAGCTGCTCAGCAGGAATGGCGGCAGAGTACTCGCCTTTTTTTCCCAGCAGCAGCTCCCCGTTTGCGATTTCCACCAGCTCCGGACCCCAGTTTCCCATGGCGAATAATGGGTCTGTCCATTCCAACATCACCACGGTTGGCCTGCGGAAACGCGCAGCTTTTTCCCGTACCACATCCAGGCGTTGTTGTTCACGACGGACAAGCTCCTCACCCTGCTCCTGCAGGCCCAGCGCTTGTGATATCTCCCGGATGCTTTTGAATATGTCATCCAAAGTTGAAGCGGACAGCGCAATTTGCCGCGCCGTGAGTGTACAGGCGCTGCTTCGTTCTATGTCGCCGGGAGTTACGGCGCACACTTCACAATGCGCTTGTGTGATCAGCAAATCAGGGCGCATATCGCGGATCAAGTCACCGTCAACGTGATACAGCGGTTCGCCCGCGCGGATTCGCCGTCGAACTTCCGCATCGATTTCCATACTTGAGGTGGACACATCAAAAGCAGGTTCAGTACAGGATGGGAGTTGCCGCACCCAGTCCGGGTTATCGCACTCATGGGAGCGCCCTACCAGCATTTTGCCGGCGCCCAGGGCACAGACGATTTCCGTGGCGCTGGCCAGCAGAGAAACAATGCGCTTTTCAGGCTGCATTCCGCACCGGCTGCCAAACCTTGCTCAGGGAAACCTGGCTCAGGGCAGCATAGCCGCCGAATATCGCCACGGTGTAAAACGCGTCTCCCAGGAACTGGTTCTGGTAGAACGGTATTCCCGCCACATAACTTGCCGCAAGGCCCGCCATCGTGTGCGGATACCATCCGCTGGCAGCCCAGAACATGAAATTCGTGATCAGGAAGAACGACACACTGGAAGCAAGCGCCGCCACAGCAATTGCACTCGCGCCACTTCGGTTACGAATCAGCCAGCCGAGCATCACCGGAACCAGCGTTGCCGCGTAAACGTACCAGAAGCCGGGATAAAAGCCCATCACGGCGTCACTTAGGGCGAGCGCAAGCAGAGTGGCCAAAATACCCGTGGTGGCCTTTCGCGCCTGATATCCCGCAAACAACCCAATCGCCATCATCGGAGTGAAATTCCACGGATGCGGCAGTAACCGCGCCAACGCACCCATGAACACCATCGCTATCCACAGCCGTTTCTGATTTTCCATCGCTCTTTCCCTCGCGGCTATTGTAGTTCCTCTGGCAGTCTATGAAGCGCGGTGCCGCGGACAAAAAAATTGATGATGTTTCAAATTGGAAATCGGGAGATGCCGGCTACGATAGCAAAAACAAAGTGGCCGGCCAACTTAGGCCAGCCACTTTGCTTGAGTGATCGATGAACTTGCCATGGGCAAGGGCTAGGGTTTCGGCGGAAAAGGATTCAGCTGAGCAGGCGTGAGCTGCTGCTTGAACGCGGCAGGCAGGTTCTGCACCCAGCCGTTGTAGACCAAGGGAATCGGAAGCACGCCTTGCCCACCCATTCCGTCGAGGCCGACGTTTTTGTCATCGACCGCGGTGGTTGGCAAGGTCTTCAACAGGATCCTGCCCACCACGCGGGCGTGCGTCAGGTCGCCGCTACCGTCGGGATTTGGATCGACTACTTCCAGCGTGTTGGAGAACTGGCTGCTGACGTAGGCGTAGTATCCTCCGCCTTGCTTGGCGCCCCATTGCACGCCGTGGCAGCCGGCATCGCACAGCAGCATTGCCACCAGAGTGTCAGACTGTGTGTCGATGAGCGTGATTGTGTCTGTGAGAATATTGGCTGTGACCATGACTTTTCCATCGGGGCTTACGGGCGTCTGAATGGGCAACGCTCCAACCGGGCCGCTGATGGCCCCCGAGATCGGATCATAGTTCGCCAGGAGATTGATCGTCTTGCTGATTGCTCCCGTGCTGGTGTTGACTACATCAATCGTGCTGTCGAGGAAATTATCGACGTAGTATTTGCTGTCGTCAGGCATCATGCCCGTGGCGATGGGAAGAGCTCCGGTGGTATGGACCAGGGCCCGCACTGAATCGGTATTGAAATCAAAGATGGTCGAGGTATCACTGAACGTATTGGGCGTGACCATGGTCTTGCCGTCATGGCCCATCCAATGGGCGTGAGGATGGCCTTCATCAATGTTGATGAGCCGCTCAATGCTGCCGCCGCCGGGCATCAGTTGGACCACGGCAAACGCGCTGTCTTCGCCATCCAGCGCCACATGCAGATGGTCCGTATCCGTGCGCGTCATCACGTGAGAAGGATCCGGCCCCACCTCGACGTCATGCAGCAGCTTTCCCGTGGTGCGGTTGAACGTGGTCATGCGGAAATCAAACCACTGCGTCTGATAGATGAATTTCTGGTCTTTGTCCGTCCACATGTTGTGTGGATTGTTCATGTCGATTTGCGGCAACGCCACTTTGCGCACCGGCTTCCATGAAGTTGCGTTCACGTTGGTCGCGGTCCCGGGCTTGTCTTTTTGCCGCGTCAGTTCAAATTGCGTGTCCACCCAGACTTCGCCCACGCCGGGCGTCGCGGGGTTGAAAGGCGCCGCCATCGGTGTGTCATTGCCATAACGCGCGTTCAGCACCGCGGGCAGATTCACCACCGCGCCGCCGGTGATTCTTACGTCAACGTTGGGATAAGTGATATGCCACGCGCTCAGGCTGTGGTCCTGCCAGTTGGCTGGGTTGGTGGCGATGAAGAAAGTCCGCAGCAGGCGCGTGGCCAGGTCGCTGCTCGTCGGGACTGTAATCCCATTCACCAGGCTGATGCTGTCACCCAGATCAAGTCCCTGTGTCGCCGGATCATCAACGATGACTGCCGCAAACATATAGGGGTGAATTTTGCAGGTAAAAACATACAGGCCGGGAGTCTTAAGCGTGACTCTTACCTGGTCATCGTTCTGCAAGGTCCCGGAATCAAAGGGCATGCCCTGCGCGCCCGTGGGAAAAATCAAGCTGGTAACGGTATGGACGGCGTTCGACTTGCCTTTGAATCTGACTTGAACGCCAGGCGCCGCCACGGCCAGCGATTGCGTGCCGGCGATAGGACCGGCAACGTTCTGAAACCAGCTTCCCGGCTGGTCGGTGCGCAGGAACGTGACGGTATTGTCATCGGCTGCGGCAGTTATGGGCAGCAGGGTAATCATGATCGCCAGCGCCAATATCGCTGTCAGCGTCGGCGGCAAACCACGGTGCAGTTTCTTGCTGTGCATTGCTTGGCCTCCAAAGATTTGCGGAAACGGATTGAGATTCTGCCGAGGATCCGAACTGGAGCACTATAGTTTCTGGGGTCTACAAGAATCATGGTTCCGATTCTGTGTTTCGTTTCCGGAAATGGAGCATGCCAGGACGTGTACTAAAAAGTTGTAACCTTTTGGCCCGTGGAGACTCGTGGGTTGGACGCCGTACGC
The DNA here is from genome assembly GCA_020072645.1 of Terriglobia bacterium. Taxonomy (NCBI): domain Bacteria; kingdom Pseudomonadati; phylum Acidobacteriota; class Terriglobia; species Terriglobia bacterium. The sequence goes on along the minus strand of JAIQGK010000018.1, from coordinate 11,748 downwards.
ACGCGCCAGATAGATAAGGATCAGGGACAAGCACTTGGATTATCGGCGCGAGTACCGATGCCTATCCCCGGCAAGCCGCGGCGCGGATTTTTTGCGCGCTCCGCTGCATTGCGTCCCAGCAGCCAAAAGCGGGCTTGCTGGGAGCAGCTGCGCGCGGGCCTGCGGCGCAAGGACAGTAAATCCCCAACCGCATCTCCTAAATGATTATTCAATTTGTCAAAGATCTTTTGCTGACGTATAACAGCCAGCAGCTTCCAGCGCGGAAGCATTCAAACTCGTAAACTTCACTCATGCTGCTTTCAATTCCGGCGGCCTATGCGCGGGGCTTCCATCTCCAAGAGCCATCGCTGCAAACTGCAAAACCTCCGCGCCTCCGCGCTCAGCTACACGTCCCAGAGAAACATCATTTGACACAGCGACGGGCACAGGCATCATTTCTTCTGGTTTGCTCATTCTGCGCTCATCTGCGCTCATCTGCGCAAATCTGCGGCAACCCTTCGTGCTTCTTCGTGTCCTTCGTGGTTAAAGCTTTTTCTCTCTGTGCTCCTCTGTGAGCTCTGTGGTAAACCCACAGCAGTTTTGACATCGCCTGCAAATGCACCACCATCTGTCCCGCAGTCTTGCAGTCAATCCTGCCGGAGATCACTGCTCGTGCCATCACTGCTGTCGTCACTTGAATGCCTTTGAAGCTAGTAAACAGGTCGGCCATTTCGCATTCCGGCCGGCCCCGTTTGCGCATCTCCGCTACCGCCTCCGCCAGCACCGCCCTGCGTTCCCGTTCGCGACGCACCGCCATCGCCAGTTGTCCAGCATGCGCGTGGCAAATCTGCGAGCCAGTTTCCGCCGGTGCCTTGCACTGCACGCCATTCCGCCGGAACACCTGGCACCGCCGGTAATACGCGTAGCGCGCCTCTGGCGCTTTTCGGCTCTCCTTCGGGCGTTCCTGACTGTATCGATCATCCATCATCACGTTTTCCAATTCCGGCGATTACAAATTATGGCAATTTTGGCAATCTTGTTTTTTTGAACAGCCCACCCCCCTTGGCCTCGACTATGATTCCAAAGGGTTTATTCCGTTCCACCCGAGAAATTTCGCGTTCAATCGATCCCGAATCCCGTCAAACTGACCTGAAAAACGCGTTAAACCTGCGTGTTTTCATCGATCCCGCCCCGTCTTCGGCCCTTGGTTCTTGCGGTTTGGCAATTGCCAATTGCTAGCTGCTAAATGCTGCTATTCTACCTTTTGTTCGCCTACGGATCAATATGAAATAAGACAATATCTCATCCTAAAATCGCGTGGCACGTCTCGCCATCATTTGGCTTGGTTCCCGAAGCCGTTCCAGAGGAAACAAGGAGGCTGAGTCCTCCGCCCGGCCTGAGCAGAGAGGCTAAAGCGGTCCTCGAGGCTAGGAATGGGTTCGGTTCGAATGAACATCCTGCTATAGTCCTATCAGAGTTGCAGTTAGAGAGCTAGAGTAGGAATTTAAGCGATGGCAGGAGTAGAGGAAAGTGCTGGAACAACGGCGAAGATACTAGAGATACTTAAGGATCTGCCGCTCTGGTTGCTCTTTGGTTTGGCGATATCTGCAGGCGCACTGCTCCTTTTTCCCGGCATTGCAGCGTCGGTGCCAGCAACCGCTCGCCCGTGGATTATTGTGGGTGGAGTGGTGTTCGCCGCGCTCGCGGTGGCTCGGGGGATCGGAATCTTGATCCATGAGATACCCGCATGGAAGGCTTCCGCTGAGGCACGTCGGAGATTTCATCTTATAGCAATTCCGCAACAGAGCCACTGGTCAAGTTCGAAACAGGCCGATGACTCGATCGTAACGCAGGTAGCTATACGTTTTCTCGTAAAAAATCGCACTGCGAATCCCCTCGCTTTGGTGAATACGAGACTAATCAGCCCGCGCATTCGGGGGGAAATCTTGCACGACGATGTTTCTCTTCGGGCTGTAGATCGGAATATCTACGGCAGTGCTGTCCATTCCGGGCATGTCATCCCGCCAAACACATCGTTGCCGGCCAGTGTAACTATCATGATCAGGGGGGTACCCCGGAAGAAAGTTGGTAAAGAAGTCCGCGTTACCATCGGTGTGAGGGACGACGAAGGCCACGAGCAACGTGCAAACGTTAATGTGCGTGTGATATCTGCTTCTCAAGCCACAGCGGCAGTCCCATCTCTTGAAGTCGTTTCTTCAATCCCAAATCCCATCGAAAGAGAGATTGCTGCTGTTCTGCAATCGGAGCTAGCGCGCTACGACAAATGCGGGCGCATCGCCGGGGGCTTGGGAAGTATTCACTTGATTGTCAATGGGCGCGAGATGACGGGTGTCGGGAACGATTCATGGAATCCCAATTCTCCCAAAAACCAGAGTATCTCCAACGATCCTAATGCTTCCCAGCTTCGGTCGGACAATTTGGAAGCATTGTTGGTTTTCTATGATCGGCTGGTGACTCCTCATGAACAGGATCAGTTCGTGAAGGCGCTGATCGCGCGCCTAGATGGAAAGGACTATCTGCGCGTGAGCTACTTCATTGTCTGCGTTTTATGGAAGGTTGGACACTTGCAAGAAGCACTTGAAAGGGCTAAAGCCGAGCTCCCACAAGGAGAAATAAAGGTGTTCGGATTGAGCAATACGCTCATGTTGCTCAATGGCTTGCTTCGCTATCGCTACCCTGATTTCACCAATAGTATGTTGGATGATATCGAAAAATTTGTACATGGATTGAGCGAGCACCCGTTTCAGATTCCGGAGAAGATTGCTGCAATCCGCACTGCGCGATTGATGGGACCTAAAACGTAGAGGCACCGGGTCATAATAATGATCGAAAAAATCGCCATTTTTGGGGCGATCTTTGGCATTATTGGCAATAAATCCTTACCGTCGGCAGCAGCCGATCACCTGATCACGCGCGACCACCCGCAATCTCACTGGCATTATCGGTATTTACAAGAAGGCTAACTGAAACCCCTCCTCCACCCTGCCATTGGCTGGCAGGGTGAAAGCAGGTAAACGGCCCAGTTACTTTGCTTGCAAAGGCTGCTCGCGGAGCGGTGGCTGGCCGTGGGCCGGGGTCTTGAATGTGAAGACCGAACCAACCGGCTGTCCTGATTTGTCTACCATCCGTATGTAATAGGTGGTGTTAGGTTGCAGGCTAGTGAGAGTCGCGCGGTGATTGTCGCCGCCCGTGTGCTCGATGGCATCCACCGCCTGGGGGTTGGACCCAAAGTCGGGAGTGGTGCTGAACTGCAGAACCAAGTCTTGGCCGGCTTTTGAGGTCCAGGCGACTTTGGCGGAGTTGGCGTTGGCAAATTCCAGCATAGGCTTTTCAACCTGAGTGCCGGCTTGCTGGGCAGCGGTTGGGGTCTGAGCGGTTGCGGGAGTCTGCATTGCAACAAAGCAGACGCAGAGCAGCATAAACGCGGCGATTTTTAAAACTTTCATCATAGGTTCCCTCCAGTACGACAGGTGGCTTGATAATTCCGAAGCGGTTACGGGACAGGAGGTTGTCTTACCCCCCGGAAAGATCGGGTGATCGCCGTGATCGGGTGATCGCGCGTGACCGGAAAAGCAAAACCTTACCGCTGATTTCACGGATAACACGGATTAACACGGATAAGAACGAGATACGAGTGATCGCACGTGATCTGAACTGGTCCTACCGCAGCATATTTCCAGAGGGGAGCCAACAGAGACAGAGAAAAATCGTGAGCTGCAGTCCCTTTTGAATCAGCGTCATCTGCGTTATCAGCGGTAAGGTCTGCTTTCTGCTGGCGGCGGGCTGCGGCTTTACAGTTTTCGCCCCCGCGTGTTACTCTGTTTAAGTCACTTACAGGACAAGATTTAGATATAGGAGTCGACCAGAATTCAGTGTTAGCGAGAGAGCGCAAGGCCGACGTCATCAACCGCTTCCGTACGCATCAATCTGATACGGGCAGCCCGGAAGTCCAGATTGCCATTCTCAGTGAGCGTATCGGCGAGCTGACGGAGCACTTCAAGAGCCATAAAAAGGACCACGCCTCCCGGCGAGGTCTCTTGATGATGGTCAGCAAGCGCCGCCGCCTGCTGGACTATCTGAAAACGTACGATACTGAGCGTTACAAAGACGTCATTCAGAAACTTGGAATCCGTAAATAATCGATCGAGATCGAACGGAAAAACGGTCGTCTAGCGCCGGTGGGAAACGTGTGTTCTCCCGCCTCCGCTGCTCAGATTGCTCTCTTTTTGAATTCAGACTGCTGGTCCTCCTGGAAAAGAGGAACTGATGAAGCAGACAGCCACTGTTGAACTTGCAGGCGGCAAAACCCTCCAGATTGAAACCGGACATCTAGCAAAACAGGCGCAAGGCTCCGCCATTGTGCGCCAGGGAGATAACGTTGTACTGGGCACGGCATGCGCCTCGCCCGACCCCCGCGAAGGCATAGATTTCTTCCCCCTTACGGTTGATTACCGCGAATACACATACGCCGGAGGACGCATCCCCGGCGGCTTTATCAAGCGTGAAGGCCGTCCGCAGGAACGCGAGACGCTGACCGCCCGCCAGATTGATCGCCCCATCCGCCCGCTGTTTCCGGAGGGCTTCCGCAATGAGACACAGGTGATTGCCCTGGTGCTTTCCGCCGATACGGAAAACGATCCTGACGTGCTGGCCATTAACGCTGCTTCCGCGGCGCTGACGCTTTCTGAGATCCCGTTCCACGGTCCCGTGGGCGCGGTGCGCATTGGCCTTGTGAACGACCAGATGATCGTGAATCCTACGTACGAAGAAATGCGCGACAGCCTGCTCAACATTATGGTGGTGGGAACGGCTGAAGGCATTGTGATGGTGGAATCCGGCGCCAAGGAAGTTTCTGAAGAGCAGGTGCTGAACGCCATTGAGTTTGCGCATGAGCAGATCAAGAAAATCTGCGCCGCGCTGACTGATCTGGCCGCGAAGAACGGCAAGAAAAAGCTGGAAGTTACTGCGCCTGAGTTTGATCAGAAATATTACGACCAGCTCATGAAAAAGGTCGGCAAAGAACTGACGGACGCACTGGATACTGCGAAACACCCGAAGCATGAGAGCTACGAAAAAGTCCGCGAGATCAAGAAGGCGCTGAAAGCCGAGCTGCCGGAAGACGATAAAGAAGCCGCAGCAAAACTTTCAAAATATTATGAAGCGCTGCGCGAGCGCATTTTCCGCGAGCAGGTCACGAAAGACCGCAAGCGTCCGGATTCACGCGCGTTTGATCAGATCCGCGACATCTGGATTGAAGTTGGCGTGCTGCCACGCACACACGGTTCAGCCGTGTTTACCCGCGGTGAAACGCAGGCGCTGGTGACGACCACGCTGGGCACGCCGGACGACGCACAACGCATTGAGCGCTTTGAAGGCGAGACCAAAAAGCGCTTTATGCTGCATTACAACTTCCCGCCTTTTTCAGTGGGTGAAGTGGGCCGCATGACGGGTGTTGGCCGTCGTGAAATTGGCCACGGAGCGCTGGCAGAGCGCGCGCTTCTTGCCGTGCTGCCTGACGTCGAAAACTGGCCTTACACGATGCGCGTGGTTTCAGACATTCTGGAATCGAACGGATCATCGTCAATGGCGACGGTTTGCGGCGCTTCGCTCTCATTGATGGATGCTGGAGTGCCGCTATCGTCGGCTGTGGCGGGCGTGGCCATGGGATTGGTGAAGGAAGAAGACTCCTATGCCATCCTGACGGACATTGCCGGCGCAGAAGACCATTACGGCGATATGGATTTCAAAGTCGCCGGAACACGCAAGGGAATTACTGCGCTGCAGATGGACATTAAGGTCATGGGCATTACGTCCAAGATCATGCATGAGGCGCTGGAGCAGGCAAAGCGCGGGCGCTTGTACATCCTGGACAAGATGGAAGGCACCATCACCACTGGACGCGAAAATATTTCCAGCTTTGCGCCGCGCATTTACACGCTGCAGATTCCAGTGGACAAGATTCGCGACCTGATTGGGCCGGGCGGAAAGATGATCCGCAGCATTATTGAAGAGACCGGCGTGAAGATTGACGTTGACGATAGCGGCAGAGTGAATGTCGCGTCGAATGACGGACCGAGTGCGCAGCGCGCGATCCAGCGCATCAACGATCTCACGGCAGTGCCGGAAGTCGGCAAGACGTACCTGGGCAAAGTCGTGCGGCTCGCCGAGTTTGGCGCGTTCGTCGAAATCATTCCCGGAACCGATGGTCTGCTGCATATCAGCGAAATTGCTGAACATCGAGTAAAGGAAGTGAAAGACGAACTCAAGGAAGGTGACCAGGTGCTGGTCAAAGTCCTAGGGATTGAAGGCAATCGCATCAAGCTGAGCCGCAAGGCGATCCTTCGCGAGCAGCGCGCAAAGATGGGCGGCGGTGAGGGCGGAGCATCAGGTGAAGGTTCGGGCGGAGAAGGCGGGCCGTCAGGTGAGGGTTCGGGCGGAGAAGGTGGGAGACGCAGTGAGCGTCCGCCTGCTCAGCCACGCGGCGAAGGTGAAGAGACTATTACCTTCGAAGGCGGCGGCGACTTCAACGACGATGAAGGCGGCGAGCCGAACTTTAATCGCGAAGACGCAAACCGTGAAACCGTTGCTGCGGGAAGGCCGGAACGTCCAAGAGGCGATCGTCCGCACGGTGGAGGCGGGGATCGTGGAGGGCGTGGTGGCCGGCACCGTAGGGGAGGTTCTGGCGGTGGCCGGGGGCCGAGAGGCGGGGGCGATCGCGGTCCCCGTGGCGGCGGTGGAGATCGCGGCAATCGCTAAAGAGTTCAAATCTAGAAAGAGGTGCAAGCATGGGCTTGCACTTCTTTTTTTGTGAAGAAGTCTGCCGCTGGCTGTGAGCAGCGCACCAGCAGCTTTCTCATTTCTCCTGTGCCGCATCTAATAATGCATGAAAGAGCGTAGTGATTCAGAACAAACCGGTCAATTCAATCGAAATTTTTTTGTAGCCATTTCTTTGACCGCATTTCTTGCTCTGGTAATCGTCGGCCTGTTATACGGATGCGCCAAGTCTAGCCGCCCGGAGCGTCCAAGCGCTCCGCCTCGGCCTTCAGGGATGTCGGCACAGCTCAACAATTTTCCGCCGATAACACTACTCGCGCAGCTCAACAATTTTCCGCCGATAGCAAAAGTTGCGCCGCTAACACAATTCGCACAGCTAATCTAAATCTCAACTTACGCCGTCGTTCCTGCTCCGTGACACTTCTTGTATTTCTTGCCTGACCCACACGGGCAAGGATCATTCCTGCCGACCTTCGCTTGCCCGCGCACGACTTGCTGCGGCGCGGTTGATCCGTTTGATCCTGCCATGCGTGCCTGCTCCAGCTCTTTCTTCTTGCGACGTTGGAACTGTGCTTCCAGATCATCCATCGATGTCGACGCGCGTTTCCTCGGCGGCGGAGGCAATTGCTGCTGCGGCTGATCGCCGTTCGACTCATCCACCGCCACCGCTGCCTGCGTCGTGGGCGCATCCATGATCTGCATGTGGAAGAGGTACCGCACCGCGTCCTGCTGCGACTTCTGCATCATCTCTTCAAACATGTCGAACGATTCGCGCTTGTACTCCACCAGCGGATCGTGCTGTCCATAACCTCGCAGCCCGATTCCTTCTTTCAAATGGTCCATGTTGAGCAAATGGTCTTTCCACAGCGTGTCCAGCACGCTCAGCATGATCATGCGTTCGTGATATCGCATCGCGTCGGCGCCAATTGTTTTTTCCTTGGCGTCGTACAGTTCTTTCAGCTTCTCAAAAATCTGGTCGCCCAGTTCCTGACGATTCAGCTGCCCGGCGTCAATGCCTTGTTTCTCCATCTCCAGGCCAAACTGCTCGATCAAATATTTGTTCAGCCCTTCCACGTCCCACTGATCGGCATGAACATTGCGCGGCGCAAACTTATCCAGCGCTTCGCCCACCATCGCGGCAACGTAATCTTCCAGAATCAGGTCTTTCTGGTCGATGCCGGACAGCAATTCCTTGCGCAGGCCATACACGGCCACGCGCTGTTTGTTCATCACGTCGTCATATTCCAGCACGTGTTTGCGCGACTCAAAATTCTGCGCTTCCACCGCTTTTTGCGCCGCTTCAATGCGCTTGGAAATCATCTTCGATTCAATCGGCACACCTTCTTCCATGCCCAGGCGCTGCAGCAGCGTTGAGACCCACTGCTTGGCAAAGATGCGCATCAGATCGTCTTCCAGTGACAGGTAAAATCGCGACGACCCCGGATCGCCCTGGCGTCCCGCGCGCCCGCGCAGCTGGTTATCAATGCGCCGCGCCTCGTGGCGTTCCGTGCCCAGAATATGCAACCCGCCAACGCTCACTACTTTGTCATGCTCCGCGTCAGTTTCTTTTTTGTACTTGTTAAAAGTTTCGTTCCACTTGTCCGCCGGACACTTATATTCCTGCCCGTTGTAATAGAAGACAATATTTTCAGCCGTGTCCTGCTCCAGCACAACTTCGCCGCCGGCGGTGCGCAGTTGCTGCGCAATGCCTTTTTTCACCATCTCCTGGCGCGCCATAAATTCGGCATTGCCGCCCAGCAGAATATCGGTGCCGCGGCCCGCCATGTTCGTGGCAATCGTTACCTGGTTCATGCGGCCCGCTTGCGCCACAATCTCAGCTTCTTTCTCGTGAAACTTGGCATTCAACACCACATGCTTCACGTTTTTCTTTTTCAGCAGGTCAGAGATGCGCTCAGACTTTTCAATCGACGTAGTTCCCACCAGCACCGGTCTGCCTTCCACCGCAATCTTCTGGATCTCGTCTGCCACGGCGTAATATTTTTCTTTCTCCGTGCGATAGACAACATCCGGATTCTCTTTGCGCAGCAAAGCGCGGTTGGTGGGAATCACCACCACCTGCAGCTTGTAAATGTTGTCGAACTCTGAAGCTTCCGTCTCGGCTGTTCCGGTCATGCCGGCCAGCTTTTTGTACATGCGAAAATAATTCTGGAAGGTGATTGTGGCCAGCGTCTGCGATTCTCGCTCAACCTTCACGCCTTCTTTGGCTTCAATCGCCTGATGCAGACCATCAGACCAGCGCCGTCCCGGCATCAATCGGCCGGTGAACTCGTCCACAATCAAGACTTCGCCCTCTTTCACCACGTACTCAACGTCCTTGCGATACATGGCGTGGGCCTTCACCGCTGTTTCCACGTGGTGCTTCATCGCCCAGTTTTCCGGATCGGAAATGTTATCGATCCCCAGCAGGCGTTCCACCTTGTCCCAGCCCTCATCGGTGATCATCGTGTTCTTGTGCTTTTCATCCACAACGAAGTCACCGGTATATTCCTTGGGCTCTCCCGGCGGTTTTTCTATTTCCTCACCCTTCACCAGGTTAGGCACAACGCGGTTCGCCTTCTCATATTTATCGGTCGACTCATCACTCTGGCCGCTGATGATCAATGGCGTTCTGGCTTCATCAATCAGGATTGAGTCAACTTCATCCACAATGCCAAAGTTGTGTCCACGCTGCACACACTCGGCCAGGTCAAATTTCATGTTGTCGCGCAGGTAATCAAAACCAAATTCGTTGTTTGTGCCGTAGGTCACGTCGGCGGCATAAGCTTCTCGGCGCTCGTCATCGTCCAGGTCATGCACAATCACGCCAACGCTCAGCCCCAGGAAGCGGTAAAGCTTTCCCATCCACTCAGAGTCGCGCTTGGCTAGGTAATCGTTCACAGTGACCACGTGAACGCCGTCGCCGCTCAAGGCATTCAGGTAAACCGGCAGCGTCGCCACCAGCGTTTTGCCTTCACCGGTTTTCATCTCGGCAATCTTGCCCTGGTGCAGCACCATGCCGCCAATCAACTGAACGTCAAAGTGGCGCATGTTCAGCACGCGCCGGCCGCCTTCGCGGGCCACCGCAAATGCTTCCGGCAATATCTCGTCCAGCGCCTGGTTCCGCGCCTCAATCCGCCGCTTGGTCCATTCTTCAATCTGGCCGCGGATGTCCTGGTCGGGAGCAGTCTTCATCTCCGCGCTCAGCCGGGCAATCTCGGTGTCCGCTTCCTGCGTCCGCTCTTTTATGCGCGCCTGGAACTCCGCCGTCTTGGCGCGAAGCTGCTCGTCGGTGAGTTGCTTCATCTGCGCCTCAAGCGCATTGATCTGGTCAATCTGCGGACGCATCCGCTTGATCTCGCGTTCGTTACTGGTGCCAAAAACCTTGGCTAATGTTTTTCCTATCAAGTGTGGTGTTCCCTTAGAAGTTACTCGGTTGTGAGGACAAAGTTACTCAAATTCAAGCCTAACATATTGGATGAGGCTGGCCCCTGTGGCGGTTCTGGCGATGTCCGGATCCTGCGGCCCCTCTAATCCCCTCTGCTTCCTTTGTTCCTCAGTGCTTCGAAGGCTTGGTCTTTCGATCACCCGATCACGCGCGATCACAAGATTTCGGCCCGTACTTATCAGTGGTAAGTTTCGGGGTTTCTCGATCCTTTATGCCAGTCGCTCGCTATGTCTGATAAAGGTGTAAAATGCTGTAAATAAACAACTTATACTAGCATTTGTGGTCTTAAAAAGCAAGAGTATTCTTGCTTGAGATTCAATGAAATTCCCTCGACACGTTCGTCTTCACCGATTCCGCCCAAACCCTGTCATCCTGACTGAGTCCGACCGACCCGGAGCGAAGGCGAGTAGAAGTTGAGTCGTTCTGAGGACGTTCGAGTCCGCAGGCGAAATCCCGAGCGAAGCCGAGGGAGCCTCCGCAGGATCCCGACGCTTCTCTCCTCTCCCATGGAGCGGCACGGCGTTCTAACGACAAACCCACGAAAAGCTGTGGACCGCAGGCGCCCTCGCCTGCGCACTAAAATTGTGCTTCAACGACACCAACGCATTCCGCTCCGCTCGACAAAAAATCCAAACCCACAAGAAAAACCATCCCCATCGACATGCCATCCCGAGCCGCAGCACAGGAAAAACGCCTTGCAGTCCACGAGCTAGAGTGCGTAGGCGAGGGAACTGCTCCGCTGCTCTGAAGGGTTACCGAAATCGTTTACTGCCAAACCGTTGGAACTGAATTTTTCGGCCTCTACCTCAGAACCCAGAGAATGAAAACGGCCTCGGTTCTGCGTAGGGATTTTTGAAAACCCTCAAACCCTGTCATCCTGACCGAGTCCGAGCGACCTTGAGCGAAGCGAAGAGGAGTTAGGGCGAGTGGAAGGACCCCGATGGTCTGTCCTATACCAGGCCGCATCAAGGCGTTCTCCCTACAAATCGTCAAATCGACAAACTGTGGATCGCAGGCGCCCTCGCCTGCGCAGAACAATCTACTGCAGCACACCAACGCATTCCGCGTCCCCGAGCTACAAAGAATCCAATGCAAAAAATGCGTCCCTGGCGACATGCTATCCCGAGCCGCAGCACAGGAAAAACGCCTTGCAGTATCCACGAGCTAGAGTGCGTAGGCGAGGGAACTGCTCCGCTGCTCTGAAGGAAACCAAAACCATCGGGCGGCGGCTAATCATTCGCTCTCTTGGTTTTGTGAAGGAGGGAACTCGAAACTCTAACCCTTTATTCTTTCGAACTACGAGACGGCCATGACCACCCAACTTGCCCCCAAAGGCAAACGACAATACTGTTGCTGGGACAATGAAGCGCCGTTAGGCGCGACGACAGGTTAGCTGTGACATTTCAAGAGGTTGTCCATTCGAGCAAAACCAGAGAAGCTGATTGTGATGAGCAGTCAACTCAAATCTGGAGGCCCGAATGGACATTCATAAGAATGCACGACTTACCTTTATCCGTCGAGAGCAGTTA